>NZ_JBHYXD010000021.1:0-63764 GCF_042751995.1 Streptomyces sp. NPDC059371
CGGTCTCGCCCGGAAGCTCGAAACCACTCCCGACCGACGATGCGACCGAGCCCCGCCCCCCGGGCGCCCCCGGGTCCCCCAGCGCGCGGGCGCGCGCGGGGTGGGGCCCGGGCTGGGGCCCGCGGGCGGGCGCGGGGGGGGGGTTGGGCGGCCTACCACCAGGGCCCGCCCCCCCCACGGAGCCGGCGAGGGCGGTGACGGCCGCCCGTGGATCCTGGGTGTACGTCACCGGAGGTTCTCCCGCAGGTCCCAGAGCCTGCGCCACAGCGCGGAGCCGTCCTCGGCGCGGCGGCGCACCGGACCGTCCCAGTAGCCGAGCAGACGCGCGTGGTCGGCGGGGTCGTCCTTGCGGACGACGCCCAGCAGATGACCGGGGACCAGATCGAGGGAGTCGGCGCCGGGAAGGTACGCGGCGGCCACCCCGAGGGAGACCGCGACCTGCACCGCCTCGGCCGTCGACATGACCGTGCCGGGCCGCTCCACGTCCCAGCCCTCCGCCGACCGTCCGGCCCGGAGGTCGCGGAACACGGTGACCAGCACGTCCAGGACCGCGTCGTCGACGCCGAAGGCGGCGCCCGCCCGCTCGACGGCCGCGACGGCCTGACGGCGTACGAGCGCGGTCTCGGCGTCGACGTCGGCGATCGGGTGCACGGTCTCGAAGTTGAAGCGGCGCTTGAGCGCGGCGGACATCTCCGAGACACCGCGGTCGCGCAGGTTGGCGGTGGCGATGACGGTGAATCCGGGGGCGGCCGCGACCTGCGCGTCGTCGGTCCCGGCCAGTTCGGGCACGCTCATCCGTCGGTCGGACAGGATCGACACCAGCGCGTCCTGCACCTCCGGCAGACAGCGGGTGATCTCCTCGACGCGGGCCACCCGCCCGCCGCGCATGGCGGCCAGCACCGGCGAGTCGACCAGTGCCGTCGGCGTCGGGCCCTGGGCGAGCAGCAGCGCGTAGTTCCATCCGTAGCGCAGGGCGTCCTCGGTGGTGCCCGCGGTGCCCTGGACGGTCAGCGCGCTGGTGCCGGAGACGGCGGCGGACAGCAGCTCGGAGAGCATGGACTTGGCCGTGCCCGGCTCACCGACCAGCAGGAGGCCGCGTTCTCCGGCGAGGGTGACGACACACCGCTCCACCAGGGCGCGCTCGCCGACGAACTTGGGGGCGATGACGAGCTTGTCGGGCAGCGAGTCGTGGCGCTCGGGCAGGGCGAGGGGCTCGCCGCCGCTGCCGGACACGAAGGTGATGACGGCGCGCGGCGTCAGCCGCCAGCCGGGCGGGCGGGGGCCCGTGTCGTGGGCGGCGAGGAAGGCGAGTTCGGTGGCGTGGCGTTCCTCGGCGGGCAGGGTCTGCCGGTCCGGAAGGGCGGTCGCCGTGTCGGTCGGGGTCATGCGCGTTCCTTGTTCGATGGGTATGTGCACGGTGAGTTGCAGAAGGTGGCTGGAGCCTTCAGGGGCCGGCTGAGTCGTGAGGTGCAAAAGGAGGCCGGGACGTTCGATATGGCTGGGTGAGTGTCGGAAGGTGCCGGGGCCCGTGCCGGAGGTCGCCAGGGCCCCGGCGGTGTGTCAGCGGCGGCGGCCGGGTCGCATCGCGAACTCCTCGAACCGGGGCCCGCCGCCCTCCAGGACCTGCCGCCAGACCCTTCGGTAAAGGTCCGCGACCGGTTCCGTCGGCACGATCACGGCGAGCAGGGCTTCCTCGTTCCACAGCAGGTCGTCATACAGCGGCCGCTTCCACTGCTCCAGCGGAACGCGCGGAGCCTTCGGCACCACCCAGCCGCCGGGCAGGAACAGCGAACGCCCGGCCCTGGTTCGGCTGGCCTCCACCACCAGGTCGGTGGCCGCCAGTTCGGCACGGGCCGCCTTGAGACGGGCCGGCTTCCATCCCGTCCAGCGGGCCGTCATCCGGTCCGTCGGGTCGGGCATGGCGAGCAGCATGAGGTAGAGCGCGGCGGAGTCCTCACCGAGGCCGTACTCCTTAGCGGCCTCCGTCACCAGATCCGGAACCGAGCGGGTCGGGTCCTGCGGCCACCAGGTGCCGTCCTCGGCGCGCTCGCCCGCCTGCGGGTCGCCCGGATCGGCGAGCAGCGCCTCGAAGCGGGCGGAACGGGCCAGCCGCAGGGCCACCTCCACCTGGTAGGGACGCTGGCCGTCGACGCGCAGCGCGGGCAGGTACGGGTCCTGGCCCGCCTCGTCGAGCAGGGAGACCCGCAGCGCGGGGGAGGGCTGGTCGTCGTGCGTGGCGAGGACGACGGCACCGTAGCGTTCGAAACCCTTGCCGACCTCGGTCGGAGCGCCCGCCGTCTTCCGGAAGGCGGTGATGCTGACGTACTGGTTGAGGTCGAGCATCAGCCCGGGGTGGGACAGCCGGTCGCGGACGGCGCCGAGCGCGGCGGGCAGCGCGGCGCGGATCGGATCGCCCGCGGGCAGCCGGTGGGCGAGCCAGGCGGCGAGCCCGACGAAGCCCATCAGGACCGGCCCGCCGAATCCGGCCCCGTCCCCGTCGACGCACTTGACCCGGTCACCGTCGACCGCCCACTCCAGGTCACGGGTGAGCCGGGGCTCACCGGCCGGGTCCAGCAGTGCGGGCAGCGCCTGGCGGACGTTCCACTGCCCGTGCTTGAAGGCGCGGATCGCGTCGCTGAGCAACTCCTCGGGCACGGCGGCCCGTCGGCCCACCCTGCTGTTCCAGACCTCGGCGGCGCCGGCCCAGTCCGGACCCTCGGTCCACAGGCGGGCGGGCTCGGCGGGCAGCAGCGCGGCCACGACCGCGGCACGGATCGCCGGATCCACCTGGTGCAGCTCCTCCTTGGCGACGGCCGCCGCGGCGGCCTTCACCCCGATGACCGCGCACGCCTGCGCGGTCAGGAACGACCGTTCGTAGACGTCGACCTGGGGCAGACCGGCCACAATCAGCCGGGCCATGGTGTCGGTGACGCCCGTCAGGCGCGCGAACTCCTCCGCCGCTTGCGGGAACCAGGGAGCCGGGCCGCGTGCGGACAGCTCCGCGAGGAACGCGCCGAGGCGGCCCGCGTACGGGTCCCCGCCCAGCGGAGCCGATGTCCGGAGCTCATAGGGCTTCGGGGTCTCGAAGCGCCCGGCAGGATCGTGGAAGAAGCCGGTGAAGACGCAGCCGTCCTCGCCCTGCGACACGCGTCCCACCACGGCGATGAAGGAACCGCCGCCGAGAGGCAGCACCCCGTTCCATGCGCCCTCGCGCCACTCGCCCGACGGGGTGCGCAGCACGCCCGCCCCCAGGTGCAGTTCCACCGCGCGCCAGCGCGAGGACTCGGCGGCCGACGCCAGGTCCAGGGCGTCGCATTCGGTCAGCAGCGCCCGCAGGGCCGCACGGTGGTCGTCGGGGGTGGTGCAGGCCGCTGTCCGGAAGGCCAGGGCGGGCATGCGGTCGAGCAGCGTCTCCAGATGCGGCTGGCCGACGGGAATCCGCCGTCCGTCGAGGTGGAGGAGCGCCGCCGGTCCCTCGGTGGCGGGAGTGCCGGAGAGCCCGGCCGCCCGCCTCATCTCGCGGAGGGCACGGAAGACGGTGTCGGCCTCGTCGTCCCGGTTCCACCAGGAACGGGCCGTTCCGCACAGGCCGTTCGTGGCGTCGAGGAGAACGGTGTCCGGCGGTCCGGCCGGGCCCTCCTCCTGCGGGCCGCCGTCGAGGGCGCGGGTGAGCCGGGCCGCCACCGCGTCCAGGACGGCCTGCTGACCGCCCGCGTGCCGGACGACACCGGCGATCCCCGCGACCAGCGCGTCGTGGGTGACCGGGAGATGGGAACGGATCGCCTCGAGGAGGACGTCCTTGTCCTCTGCGCCCGCGGCGGACAGCAGGGCCGCCGCGGTGTCGCGCTCGATGTGCCGTAGTGCCGCGGAGCCCTCGGGATCGCGGGCTGTCAGACACTCCCAGTACTGCACCGGCGGCAACAGCAGCGAGCCCTCGCCGAAGGCTCCGGGCGCGCGGTCGGTCTTGGCCACCGAGGTGACGACGCCGTCCGCGTCCACGATGGCGAGGCTCCAGCTCTCGCGGACGATCGCCCTCGCCTCCTCCGCGCCGGGGAAGACCACCAGCGTCGAGGGACGGCCGGCGTCCGCGGGCAGGGTGACGGTGTGTCCGGCCAGATCCTGGGCGCGCACGGAGCCGTCCGGCAGCTTCACCATGCGCAGGCCGACCAGACCGCCCACGGGAGCGGAGGCGGGCGTGGCGCCGGCGGTCGGTGACGGGCTCAGCCGGCCCCCGCCGAACGTGCTGCCCTCGGGGGCGTCCCGGAGGGCGTCGGTGAAGAAGGCGGGCCGGCTCACGCGCCCGTGCTCACCCGTCGCCGGGTCGTACTCGTGCCAGTCGTGCGTGCCGCCGTCCGAGCACCACACCCAGTACGAGACGCCGTCGCAGAGCAGTTGCCGTTCCTCGGGCAGGGTGGTGTCCCCGGCGTGCAGGACGCCGCCGCCGGTCGTGCGGCCCCCGCCGGGCAGCGGGAGGGTGATCGGTCCGTGGCCCTGGTACCAGTCCATCCGGATGCCGCGGGTGTTCCGTGCGCCTTCCAGGGACACCGGGCGGTCGGGACGGGGGTGCCAGTAGCCGCGCAGGCCGTCGTTGCGGTCGTTCCAGTAGACGAGAAGCTCTCCGTCCACGTGGTGGAAGCCCGGATCGCCCCAGTTGCCGTTCCCCGGGAGCCGCAGGTCATGGGTGAGCAGCGTGCCTTCGGCACCGATCACCCGCGCCTGGGCGGCCCCGGCCACGATGAGGTGCGGCCAGGCGTCGGCGACGACCACGTCCTCGATGTCGGCCTTGGGGACGAGGGAGGCGATCGCGTCCTCCCAGGCGGGCCAGCCGAGTTCGTCGAAGAGCCCCGCCCGCAGGGTGCGCGCCAGGACCGGTGCGAGGTCGGTGCCGGCGGCGGCCCGCACCTCGTCCTCGGTTAGCGCCAGCGCCTCGGCGGGCAGCCACTTCAACCGGGCCAGCGCATCCGGCAGTTGAGGCAGGCCGACCGCGGTGAAGCGCCGTACGACCGTACGCACCCAGTCCGCGAGCAGCGGACTGCCGCCCGGGGACGACGCCAGGAGAGCGATCGCCCGCAGCGACTGGTCGTCGTTGCCGAACCGGTCCGCGCCCCGCCCGAAGGCGCCGTGGAAGCGGCTGTCGGCGGCCACCGACACCAGGTCGCGGCGCCCCTCTCCGAGGGCCCACTGCGTCAGCAGCAGCGCGTCGCCCTTCCGCGGAGCGGCCACCGGAACGTCCAGCGACAGCAGCAGATCGATCAGATCGAGATCGTGGACGACCTTCAACGCGGCACCGGAGGCGGCGAGTTCGGTCCGCAACTGGTCCGCCGCCCGTTCCACCAGCGGATACAGCTCGGCCATGCGACTGGGGTCACGCCAGGACCGGGCCCGCTCGCGGTAGTTCAGGAACCGCTCCAGCCAGCCCGCGGCACCGTCCTGCGGCCGCTGCTCCTCGGGCAGGGAGGCATCCCACAGACCGGCGGTGGCGCCGGAGGCCTCCAGCAGCTCCAGCCACATCGCGGGCATGTCGCTGTCGTGAGCGGCGGGCATCAGATCGAGCAAGGCGCCCCGCACACGCGGCTCGCGCGCGGCCAGGGCGACCAGCGCCGTGCGGTGTCCCTTCCACCAGCCGGCCGCCGCGCGCAGGGTGGCCGGCAGCGTGAGGAGCTCGGAGACGTACTCCTGCTCGGCGAGGTTCGCGTCCCGGCCGGCCGCGCGGGCCAGCTTGCGCAGGTCGTTCGCCATCTGCGCCGACGGCGGCAGCCCGCCGGCCGTCCGGCGCAGGCACAGCCGGGTGAAGCGCCGCAGCGCGTCCTCGGCCGGCACGCGCGCCGCCAACTCCCTGGCGTATGCCGACAGCACCTTGACCGGGAGGGCCCCGGCGAGCGCGAACTCCAGGAACACGGCGTCCAGCCGCTCCTCCTGCACCGCCAGACCGTGCTCCGCCTCGGCCTTGCGGGCCCGGGTGAAGAGCTGGGCCGCATAGGTCGCGTTCTCCTCCGCGAGGAACACACGTCCGGCCTGTTCGTAGAACGTCGGCAGGAAGTGCGGCACCGAGGCCGCCAGCCGCTCCCCGAGTTCCACGAAGGCGTCGAGGGCGGCCTTCGGACGGGACTTGGCCTGGCGCCCGGCCCGCTCCAGGTCCGGGACCACGCGCAGCGCGTGGTGGCCGTCCTTCGGGTGGTGCACCAGCACCCATTCGGGAAAGCCCAGCGACTGGCGCGGTCCGAACCCGACGACGACGGGTTCGGCGTCCGGCTCCAGGCCGAGGAACCCGGCGGCCAGGTCCTCCGCGGCCCCCAGCTCGCCCGCGACCAGCCGGACCACCACCCGGTCGTCCAGGCCCGGGTGACGGTACGTCCGCGCCGTCAGCGGCACCCCCAGTTCGCCGGCCCCCTCCGTTCCGGGCGGCAGCACCGCGCCCGCCGTCAGCAGTTCCTCGTACGACACCTGCGTCCCCCCGCTCATGCGTTCTTGCCCTCCTCGATGACGCGGCCCGCGTACAGCGCCGCGGCCATGCGCATCCCCTCCGACCAGGCGACCGGTCCCACCTCGCCGAGCGGCAGGGCACGGCCGTCCTGGTCCCGCCAGGTGAGCGATCCGGTCTCGACCTCGCTGTCCCAGTACGGCTCCCCGATCCACACCGAGGATTCGAGGGTGCGTCCGCCGTCCCGCACCCGGGCGGTCGCGTACCCCCCGGACACGCGGTAGCCGAGCGAACTGGCCCGCGCGGCGAGCGCGAAGCGGGAGCGGAACGAGCCCCCCGCAAAGTCCCTCACCTCGGTGGCCTTGGCGCGGAGGTCCTCGGGCTGCCGCCAGGTGGCCCGGTGGATCTGCTCGACGCGCTGGACGATGCCGAGTTCGGCCGCGAAGTCGCGCAGATCATCGAGGTCCGGGAGGAGAACGGGGTGCGGCAGCGTCACCGTGCGCGGGGCTATCCGGACCGTCTCGCCGTCCAGGTCCACCAGCATCAGTTCGCCGGCGTCGGTGGCGCCGCGCAGGAAGCCCACGTCGTCGGGGTCGTCGCCGACCACCACCAGATCGCGCAGCGCGGACTGCCAGGCCTCGTCCAGCCACACCCGGGCCAGCAGCCCGGTGGGCACCGGCAGCGACGACACCATCCACGCGTCGACCTGTGCCACACACGCCGTGGCATGCCGGTCCAGCCACTCGGCGAAGCGCCGCAGCCGGTCCACCTCCGGGTGGTCCTTCAGCGCGCGCGGGAGCGATTTGAGCTGCCGTCCCGCCGACCGGCCCGAGGTGGCACGCGCCGCCACCCGCCCCTCCACAAGGGCGACTTCATACCCGTCACCCGCCGACACCCACCCCACGAGCCACAGCCTTCCGCGTCAAGAACACCAGATGAGAGCACAGTTCACCCAGGTCAGTCCGTCCCGGGTGGAGTGCGACTATGCAGCGAACGCTAGCGGCGGCCACTGACAATCGGCCCCGCAGCCCCACAGATCCCGGCCGCCGCACCCGGCCCGCGCCGATATCGTGCCGGAGGTGAGCAACTCGTATGCGGGACTTGACGATGCCGCGGTCGCGACAGCCGCGGCCTGTGCCGGGGCTGACGTGGTGCGGGCCCTGTACGGGCGGCGCCTCGCGCGGATCGACAAGGGCGGCGGAGACTTCGCGACCACTGCCGATGTGGAGGTCGAGAAGACGATCCTCGGCATACTTCGCGAGGCCCGGCCCGACGACGCCGTGCTCGGCGAGGAGAGCGGGCCGGGGGGTGCGGCGGGGGCCGCGCGTCAGTGGCTGGTTGACCCCCTGTGCGGCACGCTGAACTACGCGGTCGGCACCATGCTGGTGGCCGTCAACGTGGCGCTGTGCGGCGGTGCCGCCGCGGTGGCCGACCCGTTCGGCGGCGAGGTCTTCTTCACCGACGGCGAGACCGCGTGGGTACGGCGCGACGGTGCCGATGCCCGGCTGGTGCCCTCGTCCGCCACCGGGCTCGTGGACGTCAACCTGGACCCGCCGTTCCCGGGCGCGCCCGGATTTCGCGCCGTGGACCTGCTGGCTCGGCCCGCCTTCGTGGAACGCTTCCGGCCCCGGGTCGGGTCCACCACGCTGGCCCTGAGCTGGGTCGCCGCCGGCAAGCGGGCCGCGTACGTGACGGACGGCGGCGACCTGTCCGGGAGCGTGCACTTCGCCGCCGGCATCGCGCTGTGCAAGGCGGCGGGCTGCGTCGTCACCGGGATCGACGGTGCCCCGATCGGGCCGACGGGCCGGGGACTCGTGGCGGCCGCCGACTCCGAGACCCACGACCTGCTGATGTCGATGATCGGGACGCCACGGCCGCGGGTGTGAACGACGCCGTGGAACGGGCCCAGGACGTTGACATGAAATACGAGGTGCCCATTCCTGGCTCGCCGCCCACTGTCGAGCCATGAACGCGTACTTCCGGCAATCGCTCAGCGGAACCTGACGTCCGCGCACGGGATTCGGCGGCTCGGCCACCGGCTTTCGCCCCGGGCGGTCCGGCCGTCCACCGGCCTTCGCTCGGGCGGTCCGGGATCGTTCGTGACGACTCCTGGACAGCCGGACTCCGCCGTGCTGTCATGTCCGCGGCGTCATTTCCAACGTTGTAGAAGTCGGACAACGTTGTCGCACTGCGAGCGGACCCCTTTCGGAAGGCAGGTCACCTGCATGTCAGTGAGCAGACGGAGAGTCCTCGCCCTGGGCTCCGGAGCGTTGGGCGCCGCGGCGCTCGGCAGCCCGTTCGCCGGGTCCGCGGTCGCGGCGCCCCAGCCGCGAGCGGAAACGGCGCCGGTGGACGTGTTCCAGAAGCTGCCGCCGGGAAGTGTGGTCGCCCGCGGGTGGCTCGCCGGCCAACTCCGGCTGCAGCTCGCCGGTTTGTGCGGCACGTACGAGAATCTCTCGCACTTCCTCGACTTCTCCTCGACCGGCTGGGTGCATCCCGAACACGACGCCTGGGAAGAGGTGCCGTACTGGCTGCGCGGCTACATCCCGCTGGCCATCGCCACCGGCGACCAGCACGCGCTCACGCGGTCGCGTGAGTGGGTGGACGGGATCCTCGCGACCCAGCAGAGCGACGGCTTCTTCGGGCCCCGCGGCTTACGCACGGCACTCAACGGCGGACCGGACTTCTGGCCCTTCCTGCCGCTCCTGCAAGCACTGCGGACGCACGAGGAGTACACCCACGACACGCGGATCGTGCCGTTCCTCGTCCGCTTCCTCCGCTACATGAACGTCCAGGGGCCGGGATCTTTCAACACAAGCTGGGTGTCCTACCGTTGGGGCGACGGCCTGGACATCGCCGTATGGCTCCACCGCCGGACCGGCGAGGCCTTCCTGCTCGATCTCGCCGCCAAGATGCACGGTTACGGCGCCGACTGGACCGGGGCCACCCCGAGCCGGCACAACGTGAATATCGCCCAGGGCTTCCGGGAGCCCGCCCAGTACGGGCACCTGACCGGCTCCGCCGATCTCGTGAGCGCCACGTACCGGGCCTATGACACCGTGATGGGCTCCTACGGGCGGTTCCCCGGCGGCGGGTTGGCCGGGGACGAGAACTACCGACCCGGATTCGCCGACCCACGGCAGGGGTTCGAGACCTGCGGCATCGTCGAATTCATGCCCAGCCACGAGCTGTTGACCAGGATCACCGGGGACCCGGTCTGGGCGGACCGCTGTGAGGACCTGGCCTTCAACATGCTTCCGGCCTCCCTCGATCCCGACGGCAAGTCCGTCCACTACATCACCAGCGCCAACAGCGTCGACCTCGACAACCGCCCCAAGACCCAAGGGCAGTTCCAGAACGGCTTCGCCATGCAGGCCTTCCAGGCCGGCGTCGACCAGTACCGCTGCTGCCCCCACAACTACGGCATGGGCTGGCCCTACTTCACCGAGGAACTCTGGCTCACCGGTGCCGACGGCGGCCTGGTCGCCGCGCTCTACGCCCCGAGCCGCGTCAAGGCCGTGGTCGCCGGGGGAACGACGGTCACCGTCACCGAGGAAACGGGCTACCCCTTCCAGGACACGATCACCCTCACCGTGTCCACACCCCGTCCGGTGCGCTTCCCCCTGCGACTGCGCGTGCCCGGCTGGTGCGCAGGTCCCCAACTGCAGGTCAACGGAACGGCGGTCACCGCCTCGGACGGCCCGTCCTGGGCACGGATCGACCGCACCTGGCGCGACGGCGACATCGTGCGCCTGCGGCTGCCTCAGAAGGCCCGACTGCGATCATGGCCCGGCCAGCACGGCGCGGTCAGCGTCGAACGAGGCCCCCTCACCTACTCGTTGAAGATCGGCGAACGCTACGACCGTTACGCGGGAGACGACGCGTTCCCCGCGTACGAGGTCCACGCGACCACGAGATGGAACTACGGCCTCCTGCCGGAAACCTCACTCACTCCGGCGCAGACCGGCACCGTTGTCCCGGACCAGCCCTTCACGCCCGGCACCACGCCCGTGTCCCTCTCGGCGCAGGCCCGGAAGATCCCGGAGTGGGTCACGGACGACGAACAGGTCGTGGCGCCGCTGCAGGACTCTCCGGCCCGCAGCGACGCGCCGGTCGAGACGGTCACCCTCATCCCGATGGGCGCGGCGCGACTTCGTGTCACGTCCTTTCCCACGGCGGCTCCGGACGGCCGGCCCTGGACCCCGGAACCACCTTTCCGCAGACTCGCCAACAAGAACAGCGGCAAGGTCCTGGCCGTCGACGGCATGTCGACGGAGAACAGCGCACGCGTCGTGCAGTTCGACAACACCGGGACGGGCGACCACGCCTGGCAGGTCATCGACCGGGGCGACGGATGGCGGCTGATCCGGAACGGCAACAGCGGCAAGGTGCTCGGCGTCGACCACATGTCGATGGACAACAGCGCGATCGTCGTCCAGTTCGAGGACAACGGAACGGACGACCATCTGTGGACGCTCATCGACAACGGCGACGGCTGGTACCGCATACGGAACAAGAACAGCGGAAAGGTCCTGGGCGTCGACCACATGTCCACCGCCAACAGCGCCCAGGTGGTCCAGTACGACGACAACGGCACGGCCGACCACCTGTGGCGCTTCCTGTGAGCAACTGAGCCCGGCCCGGGAGCGGATCGGCGACGCGGTGTCCAGCCCGCCGCCGATCCCGCCCCCGTGCCGCACACGTCGTACGGGTCCTCGGCCGGTGACTTCAGTCGAAGAGGGCCACCAGGCCGTTCACCCAGATCGCGAGGAACGCGACGACCGCCAGCAGACAACCGGCTCCCGCCAGGAAGCCGGTGACAGGGCTGTTCCCGCTGTCGGTCTTCGTGCCGTCCGGCACGGTGTCCCATGCGACCGGATGCCCCATGGAGTCCGAGCAGGCCACCCGTACCGCTTCCAACTGCCCTCTGGCGAAGGCTGTTCCGGCCAGTGACTCCGAGCCGCTCCAGGCGAGTGCGCGCATCCGCCGCTCAGGGGTGCCGTACCTGGCCTCGAAGGCCGAGGTCTCGGCCGCGTCCCGGTCCGATTCGAGATACATCCAGCGGCCCGCCTCCGCGGGCTCTCCGTACAGCCGGTAGGTCTCGGCGAGGCGGCGCCGGAGCGTCAGGTCGTTCGGAAACGACGATACGAGTCCGCGCAGGCGCTGACGCGCGACGGGGAGCTGGCCCGCGGCCAGGTCCGCGTCGACGCGCGTCAGGGTGTCTCTCAGTGGCATGTGCCGATGATCGACTGCCGCGGCGACCGGCGTCGACTCCTTTTGGCACCCGGTGCCGGGCGTCTGTCAGGATCGTCGTTCATGGGAATCGACATAACACCCGCTGACGTGGCCGACTTTCACCAGGTCCTGGCCGATCACTCCCGCTACTGGGGTGAACGGGACCTTCGCTCGCTGCATCTTCTGGCGTTGGTGCGGGAGTTCGGGGCCACCTGCCTGGTCGCGCGTGCCGAGGACGGGATCCGCGGCTACGTCTTCGGGTTCGTCACGCCGGACGGCACCGGTTACGTGCATCTCATCGCCACCCGGGACGACACCCGTGGCAGCGGTCTCGGGCGCCGCCTGTACGCGGCGTTCGCCGAAGCGGCCGAACTCCAGGGCGCGCGACGGTTGAAGGCGATCACGTCCGTGGAGAACACCGGCTCGATCGCCTTCCATCGCAGCGTCGGCTTCGACGTGAGGATCACCGACGACTACAACGGCCCGGGTCGCGCCATGGCCGTCTTCCGGCGCGATCTGCCACTGGCGTTCTAGGAAGCCCGCGTGACCCGGTTGAACAGCCGGCCCGCGATGTCGATGCCGGTGATCGCTCCGTGGGCGTCGCGGGAGAAGTAGCCGCGCTGGCCCTGGAGGCCGCCCTCGGTGATGACGTACTCGTCGCCGTCGCCGGGAAGGAAGCCGATGGCCGCGGCCGGGTGGTCCGGTGGCATCTCCTCATCGGATGCCTCGCGGATCTCCGGTTTGATCCCGACCCCCAGAGTGAGCCGGGCGCCGTCGACGGCGATGTCGAGGTTCATGGCGTCGATCTCGTAGCGGCCGACGACCTGCCGGGCCCTTCCCTCGTCGTACGGGAGCGGCCGCGCCGGCTTCTCGGTGACGTCGAGGTAGTGCTCGAGTGCCCACCGTACGACGGACTGGTTGAAGGGGTAGCCGTCCGGACCGAGGTTGGCCAGCGAGACCACCGCGAAATCGCGCTCGGGCACGATGAGCAGTTCGGCGAACTGACCGTTGCCCGAACCGCCGTGACCGATTCCGTGGAGGCCGTCGAAGTCGTGGAGGAACCAGCAGATGCCGAAGCCGTCGCCGAGGGTGCTGCCACGGAGTTCGACCGTCTGCTCGCGCATGCGGTGCAGTTCGGCGGCGGGCAGCACACCGGCACCGTCGCCCAGCTGGAACCGGGCCCAGCGCAGCAGGTCGCTCACCGAGGAGGCGAGCCCCCCGCCCGGGTTGTCGCCGCGGGCGCCCTCCTTGAACGCGTTCCAGGGCCGGGCGACGCGCAGTTCGCCGTCCTCGGCGCGGTTGTAGCCCACGGCGAACTTGCGGACCATCACCTCGGCCAGCCCGTACACCGTGTCCGTCAGACCCACCGGCTCCAGGACGAGCGAGGCCATGGCCTGCTCGAACGGCAGCCCCGTGACCTTCTCGACGATCCGGCCCGCCAGGTTGTAACCGGCCTGGCTGTACGAGGCACGGGTGCCGGGCGGCGCGATCAGCGGGAGGCCGGGCAGCTTCGCCACCAGGCCGGCCAGTGAGCGGTCACCCTTGCCGTCGTCGATCAGATTCCAGTCCAGGCCCACGGTGTGATTCAGCAGGTTGAGGACGGTGATCCGCGCCGCGGCCTGCTCGTCGGCGAGCCGCAGTTCGGGGACGTAGTGCCGTACCGGCGCGTCCAGGTCCACCTTTCCCTCGGCGACCAGGCGCATCAGCGCGGTAGCGGTGAAGGTCTTGGAGACCGAGGCCACGGGAAACAGCGTGTTCTCGTCCACCGGCGACGGGTTGGCGAGACTGGTCACACCGTGCGAGGCGTACAGCTCCCGGCCCTCCAGGAGCACCCCGACGGCGACACCGGGGACACCGAACTCCGTGGCCTGCGACGAGACGAACTCCGACAACCTGTCCTGCGACATCTCTCCCCCTCGGATTCCTTGAACTAAGTACAAGAAAGAGCGTAGGGACGACTTGAACAAAGTGCAAGGAGTCCCATGAACTAAGTTCAAGTAAGGTGACCGCCATGCCGCGAGACACGCTGACCGCTGACCGGATCGTTCGTGCCGCCATCGAGCTGCTCGACGACGAGGGGCTGGACGGCCTCAACATGCGCAGCCTCGCGCAACGGCTCGGCTCTGCCGCCACGGCCGTCTACTGGCACATCAAGAACAAGGACGACCTGGTCCGGCTCGCCGGTGACGCGGTCTGGGGCGAGGTCGAGGTGCCCGACCTGGACACCACGGACTGGCGTTCGGCCGCCGCCGCCCATGCCGCCGGCGTGTACGCGATGCTCGGTCGGCACCCCTGGCTCGTCCAGGCGTTCGGCAGTCATCTCCTCTACGGATCGGCCCAGGCCCGTCACAACGACTTCAGCCTGGCCGTCTACGAGAAGGCCGGCTTCGCCGCCGCGGACGTGGACCGGGCGGCCGCCGCGGCCCTCGCGTTCGTGCTCGGCAGTACGCTCGGGCCCGCCGCGCAGGTGTCGTTGAACCGCCGGCTGAACAAGAGCGGCGAGGACGCGGAGGAGTTGATGGCTGACACCATGCGGCGCGCCACCGAGACCGCCAGGCAATTCCCGCACCTGCGGAAACGCCTCGACACCGTGGCCGCCGCGGAGTACGCCGGAGCACCCGACAATTCCTTCGAGTTCGGGCTCCGGTCCCTGCTCGACGGTTTCGAGGCACGCTTGGCGGCTGATCGCAGGGACGAGGTTGGCTGACCCGCGTCCGGCCTGGTGCCGGATTCGTCCTCGACGACGCCCCTGAGGATCGTCGCCCTTGCATCATGACCAGGAGCTACTGCCACCCGCTCGCTCTGATCTGCGCGCACTCTGCCTTGTGCGCGATCCTTCAGTTCTCGATGAGGGCTTGCTCCTCATCGGTGAGTCGGTCGAAGCAGGCCACTTCCGTTGCCATGACCGTCATGTCGTTGAGCGCGGGTGCTGCGAGATGCCGGGCGTAGAGGACCCAGCCCTGCTTCTTGTACGAAGCCATGAAGTAGGTGCCGTTGCCGTCGACCGGTGCCTCCTGCGACGGCGTGCTCTCTTTCCAGCCCCGCGCCGAGAGGCCGGACAGCATGACCTTCAGGTTGCGCCGTGTGTCGGTCGGATCGGCAGCTTTCGGGGAGCGGTAGTGCTCCTCGGTGGGCGACCAGGAGACCACGCAGGGGGTGAGTCGGGTGGTGAGGGCGGTGGCCTTGCGTCCCTTTTCGGTGGTGCCGCGGGCATGTGGCCCCTTGGGTACGCCGAGCCCCGCCTCCACCTTGCCGCCCGTCAGCCCGGCTGCCGAGACGGCCGCTTGCAGATCCATCCGAACGGCCTTCTGACCGAAAGGCGCCGATGCCGAAGAAGATGAAAGGGCAGCGGCAGTGGTTGCAACCGAGGCTGCAGGTCCGACGCCCGCGCCGCATCCCGTGGCGAGAATCGCCCCCAGAGCGACGGCGGCCGTGTGTATGGCGTTGAACGTGTTGGTACGCATGTGCTCTTTCTCGGCGCGCCGACTGCTGGGCATCATTCGGTCGGCCCGGTCGGCGGCCCGGTCGACCCGGTCGGTCAGATCCTGGCGCCGAATCTTCGCACGACGGCTTCTGCCTGATGGAACGGGTCCCGGGACCGGCATCGCCACGATTGGCTCGTGACGCAAGGCGTCGATGCCCCTGGCAAACTTTCGAGAGCGTCATGCCGTGGGATTCACGTTCCAGGCCGCGGGCAGATCGCTGCCGCAGAAGACGCAGACAAAGTCGTCCTCGCGCACGATGTTGATCTCCTGGCAGTCGGGACATCGTCGGAACACCACCTCGTGGGTGAAGCCGGAGGGCCGCCCGAGTTCTACGTCGTCGAGAGCGCGGGCGACTGCCGACCAGGTGCTGATGTCCGGGCAGTACCCGGTGGACTGATTGCTGACCTCACTCACGGCCCACCGGTCTGCTTGGCGCACGAAGCCGATCTCGCCGGCACTGAGAACCGTGTCTCCGCCGGCACAGGCCACGTGCTCGCTTCGACGCGGCGCCAGTCGAAGCGCACCGTCCATGCCGACCACGAAGGTGAATGGTTCAGCCAGCTCCGTCGTCGATCGCTTAGCGATCCACCTGTCGAAGTCAGCCGCCGAGCTGATACGGAATCCGCTGCCGCCTGGCCGGACCGCAGCTTTCAGCTCGGCCGGTCCGACGTATCTGTAACGCCGCCCTCGCACATTCACGTCAGCCCCTTGGTGCTCGTAACTCGATTTTGTGGTCTCAGATAGAGAGCACTGAAATCTTCTCGGCAACGTGACGGTTGCGGTGTGTGACGGGTGGTGGGTGCCCGCTCGCGGCCTAGTTCTGCGGTGCCAGGGTGCGCAGGACGTCGAACTCGTTGCCCTCGGGGTCTGCCATGACCACCCAGTCTCGGGCTGAGCCCTGGCCTACATCCGTCGCGGTGGCACCGAGGCCGAGCAATCTGGTCACCTCGTCCTCGGTGCTGCCGTCGATCGGGCTGACGTCGAGGTGGAGCCGGTTCTTCACGGTCTTGCCCTCGGGCACCTGGATGAACTGCAGGGTGGGCGCCATCTGGCGGGCCCGAACATCCTCGACGGTCGGCACCCAGGAACCGATCTCTACCTTGCCCTCGCTCCGGTCGATCACCTTGAAGTCCAGGACCTCGCACCAGAAGGCCGCGAGCCTCTCCGGATCGTGGCAGTCAACGGTCAACTCGGTGAACCTACTTGTCATGACTCTCCCAGATAGTGCGGACGGGCTCAGGGTATGCCGCCCGTCCGACAGATTCGAGATCCTTTTGACTGGGACATCAGACGAGCTTGACCCGGCGTCAGGTACGCGAGAAGCCCCTGGTAGGAGCAGGTCTGTGAGGAACTGGTTCCGGATACCGAGAGGTGTCATGCGTTGACCAGTGTCACCTTCACCGGCGTGCTCGATGTCAGCCACCAGAACGGCGGGGCCGGCCTCCGCCACCCGGTAAAGAAGCCCAAGAGCGGCCCGCGCTGCCCTCGTCCTGCTCCAGATGGAGCACGGTCGCACCGGCTGACGAGGGTCACGAACCGTCACGAGACGTTACCGAGAAGGGCTCACCGGTGCTCATGCTCGGAGTCGGACCAAGTCGCCACGAAGGCCCGCCGATCTGGAAAGCGGGGACCCGGGACTATCGCTTGGGTGGATTCACCGTTGTGCCAACACACTTGCTCGGGGGCGCCGTCGCCGGTGTCGAACAGGCAGCACACTCCTCCGCTGTCGGCGGTGAGGTCGTTGAACACCTTCCTGATGTTGGCCGATCGCGCAAACACACGGCTCATCCCCGACGTTGCTGCCCAGCACTCCACTGACGTATAGCCAGGGTGCAGAAGGGACTCGAACCGGATCGTCGCGTAGATGTACCCGATCTGGATGCGCCCGTCCGTGTCGGGTTCAGGGCCGTTCGTCTGCGCGTACTCGCGAAGTGCGTCATCGACGTCGAACATGAGGGAAGTGTCGAGCTCGAGGGTGCTGCTCCGGGAGCAGTCGACCGGCTCGCTCTTGAATTGGGACGTGAACGGGAGCGCGAGCCGGTCACCGCCGGGCAGGGTTATCTCGAGTGGTGGTACGGATACGGCGCGGGCCGGTGGCGCCAGCTCGGCCAGATTGGCCAACGCCCTCGCGACATTCCGAGGACGCAGATAGATGTCGTAGCCGTAGACCAGCCCCACACTTCCCCCTGTCCCAGATCGAACCGCATCCTCGGGTCGTACGGCCGAGGGAAGTCTCAGCCGTCTCGACCCTGCCACGTGGTCACGCAGGCTTCGTTGCCCTCCAGGTCGGCAAGTACCCAGAAGGCGGGGGCGCGGGTCGCCGACACAAGCCGGCCTCCAGCCGCCAGCGCGGTCTCGATCCGCCGGGGTGCCTCGTCATGCGGAACACAGATGTCGAAGTGGATGCGATTACGTTGTGGGCGCGGCTGGTCCATCTGCTGGAACCAGATGGCCGGGCCCTGCCCGACCGGGTCGACGAGCGGAGCCTCCGGTCCCTCGGTACCCGCCTCATCCGTATAGCCCAGCACCGCCTTCCAAAACGGCCGGATCCCGGCGATGTCCAGTGCATCGATGGCGATCTCCAGAAGCTGGACGGACCGCGGTGCCCCCGTTCCGATTTCGGGCTCTGCCACAAGCCCGGACCTGTCAGCGGCGGCTGTGATCTCACGCGCGAGTTCGACATCCCGGGTGGTAACCGCTGCGCGGTCCAACGACTGCAGAGTGAAGACGACCCGATCGGGGCGGACGTCGACCCGAAGGTGCCGGTCGACGTCGTCGCCGCACACCGCGACAGTGTCCGCCGCCAAGCCCGTCGCCTGAGCCAACGATCCGACCCGGACCGACGTTCGCAAAGTGCCTAGCAAGAGGCGCCACCCGCAGTCCTGGACCGCCGCCGATGCTTCCTGCCGACTCAATATCTGCTCCATGGCCGCATCCTCGCAGCCCGCTGTCAGCCCCGCTTGCCGTGACGGTCGTCGTCGCTCTGCTCAGGACATTTGTATGGTTCCTTGTGTGACACCTGTACTGCGGTATGTGCGCCTCGTGACCCTGCAACAAGCCTGTCGGCCTCCGTAGGCTTGCGGCATGTTCAAATCTCACAAACCAGGACCAGACGATGCCTGGGAAGGCATCGTCGAGGACAAGTCGCGGGGCATGCTCGACGGCGCGAACATGTACCACTTCGTCAAGGTGAGGCACCCGGACGGCCAGTCCATCAAGGTGCGCATCGACCGTGGGCTGTGGAAGTCGATCGCGGTCGGCGACCGCATCGTGAAGGAGCCGGGAAGCGGCCCCGTCAAGGCGTGACCCCCAGGGTGCTGGACGAAGAACACCACGCATCGACCTCGGCCAGCACCCACAGGTCTACTAGCGCAAGAGATGCCGGTGACGCCCTGGTTGGGTCGGGAGGTGCTGCGGCGATGCGATCCGAAAACCTGACTCGATGAATTGGACAGTCGGAGGTGTCGACGTGGCGTGGTCCCCAGCCGGAACCGACGGCGTGGGCGACGAGTCGGTCATCGCGCCAAGTGGTAGGTCTGTCGCCGCACGGCGGATGCCGACAGGCGGGGACCCGCTGGAGGAGCAGATGCAAGGCGTGGGCCCTGCCCTGAGCGTCGACGGTCGAGTGCAACTCGTCAAGAAGCGCGACTAAGGGCTGTCCCGTAACTGCTGGTCGGGGCGAGCCGGGGTTGGGCGGTCTCGTTGCCTGTTCATGGCCAGCCACAATGGCAAGATGACGGCTCCGACCATCCTGAGAGGCCACCCTCGTGCCCACGCCTGCCGACTACCTCGCACTGGCGCGTGCCGAGAAGGACAGCTCTGTCCTACACCGCCTCGTTCAGTGTCCGTACCCCTTCGTCTGGCAGGCTCTGGCCGCCAACCCTCACACCCCGTCCGTGGCTCTCCTGGAGCTGAGCAAGGCTCGCGACAGTGTCTGGAACGACAACCGGCTCCTTTGCCTCCTGGCCGAACACCCGGGGGCAAACGGCATCGTTCTCCGAGCTGTGCTCGATGGCGTTGCAGCGAAGCTTGACGAGGGCGAAAGGCCCTACGCCGCCGTCCTTGCTCTCGCGGGCCGGCCAGAGCTTGAGACCGGCGAGGTGAGAAAGCTCGGGACTCTTCGAGGGGCCTCTGCTCGTCTACGCCGCCTGCTTGCACTGCGGCTGAGCTCCCGCATCTGAATGATCGTGCCTCTCCAGGTGCGACGATCACGGCGTGGCTGGTGTGATCAAGGCGTCGGAGCCTTCCTGGACAGCCCCGTTCACCGGGCTGAGCCCGCGTGTCTTCCGGAAGCTGGTGACGGTTCTGCGTCGCGAGGGTGTGGACGCCGTCCGCAAGGGCCGGCCATGGAGCCTTCCGCTGGAGGACCGGCTCCTGCTGGTCGCGGCGTACTGGCGAACCAACCTCACGATGCGGCAGCGCGCGCCGCTGTTCGGGGTGTCGAAGTCGGCAGCCGACCGGATCATCGACCACCTCGGACCGATGCTCGCCCTACAGCCCCGCAAGCGGTTCGCCAGAGACACCGTGCTCATCGTGGACGGCACCTTGGTTCCCACCCGCGACCACACCATCGCCGAGCGGTCGAAGAACTACTGGTACTCCACCAACCACCAGGTCGTCATCGACGCCGACACCCGCCTGGTCGTCGTGGTCGGCCGGCCCCTCGCTGGAAACCGCAACGACTGCAAGGCGTGGGAGGAATCCGGCGCCAAAGCCGCCGTCGGCAAGACCACCCGATCGCCGACGGCGGCTACCCGGGCACCGGACTCGTCATCCCGCACCGTCGGCAGCACGGCCAGACCGAACTTCAGGGCTGGATAGAGGAGAACAACAAGTCCCACAAGCAGGTCCGTGTCCGCGTCGAGCACGTCTTCGCCCGCATGAAGACCTGGAAGATCCTCCGCGACTGCCGCCTCAGAGGCGATGGCGTCCATCACGCCATGCGCGGCATCGCACGGATGCACAACCTCGCCCTCGCCGGATAAGCCGACGCGATATCGCCACCCGCCGCGCCCGAGGCGTCTCAAGGATCATTTGCGGGACAGTCCTTAGCGGGCCCGGCAGTTCTTGCCCCTTCACCCGCGTCAGATGGCTACCCCAGGCCCGGTGACCGCGTCCACGAGAGGGACCCGGTTTGCGCTCGTCGGTGGCTGGCTGCCTCCTTTGCGGGTCGTCCATGCGGCCTGCTCCGGACCACGGAAGCGAGAGCCCCGCGCTTCCCTGGATGGGAGACGCGGGGCCGCATTGCACGTCCGGGATCAGGCTTCGGGGTGCCGGTCGTAGGCGGTGAGCGTCGCCTTGTTCGTCGAGGCATCCTGGAAAACCAGTTCCCACGGGCCGGTGTTGACGTCGAACTCCTTGCCGAAGCCAACCCATTTGCCCGTCATGCGGCGGCCGGTCGGCTCGACGAGCAGTTGGATCGCTCCGTGGTAGCGGGCGCCTCGGTAGTAGCCCTCGGACGCCGTCTGCTCGGTCCATGTGCCGGTGGCGACGTGACCGTCCACCTCCAAGTCCATGGCCAGGGGCGAGTCTGAGGACCCGGGTAGCGAACGGGCCGTCAGCCGGTTGCCGTGCTGCAGGATCACGGCGTAGTGCAGCCCGGTGAAGGCTGACTCCCTCCCGCTGGAGAAGTACTCGTACCGCGACAGCCACACCCCCGAGTAGTTCCGTGACGTGGTCTGCGGCATCGTCTGCGGTCCGCTTGCCGTGGGGGCGACGCCGTCGGCGCCTGCTGCCATGTCGTGTCCTCCTTTGCCGTCGTCCGAGACGCGCGCCAGAGGCAGGCTCACGGTGAAGCCGAGGGACTCGATGGGCAGGCCGGTGACGTCTTCAAGGGCGCGGGCGTACACGGGGCGGGGTGCCGTGGTGGTGCCGGCTTCCCAGCGCTGCACCAGTCTCTTGTTCGCGTCATTGGGGACGCCTGCACGGGCGCCGGCTTCACGGACCGCGCGGGCGAAGTCGTCTTGGGACAGGAGCATGCCCATACGGACCGCTCGCAGGGCGCTGTTCGGTGTGGCCATACCGTCACGGTAGACCTCAACGCCCGGGAATGACACCGAAATGACGCCCCTAATGTCGCCGGTTTGACGCCTGCACTGACGCCGCGTAACCCACCACGACCGGGCCACCTTGAACTCGTGACCGACACAAGCAGCGACAGCCTGCACCCGGGTCTGACCATCACGGTCTACCGCGTCGACCCCGTGACGATGGAGCGCACACCCGTGCACTCCCGCTCGCTTCCACCGGCCGACGAACCATCGTTCAGCCTCGCGTTCCCGCCCTGCGAGTGCAGTCGCTGCAGGAAGAACGGATGAGCCGATGCCCCTGATGTGGGACGACGAATTCGAGCGCGATGCGGTCACATGCATCGCCCGTGGCCTGCACGCCGCCGACGCGTCGTCCGTTACCTACCTCGCGCCTCGACCCCGGACATCCGTTCGATCGTTCACGCCCGAGCGCAGGACTGCGCTTCAAGACTCCGCCGACCCGTACAGCCATGACGGCGGGTCGGTGTCCCGACCGGGGCACGTACCCACAACAGGAGGAACGACGTGACCATCGCGTTAGAACGTCCCGCGAGCACCACCAACCCGATGACCCTTCTCAGCGCCGAGGTCGCTGAGCGGATCACCCGCAGGATCACCGCCGACCATCCGGAGATCAGCGCCGACATCGCGCACCGGATCGTCAGCCAGGCAGTCGCCTTCATCGCGGCGTCCGGTCGGCAGCCGGGACAGACGCTGGCGCCGAGCGCTCTGGTCGACCTCGGCTGGCACGCGTTCATCCTGCACACCGTCGACTACGCGGCCTTCTGTGAGAAGGCCGCGGGCCGGCTCGTGCATCACGTCCCGACGGACGACGGCGACACCGCGACCGAAGAGGCGCAGCGGACCAGGGAACGCACCCTCGCAGCCATTTCGGCGGCCGGGTTCTCCGTCGACCGGGAGTTGTGGCCGGACGTGGCGGAGTGCACCCAATGCCACGCCGGTTGCACAGACAGCCCGAACAACTGACGAACCGGCACAACCTGTAAGAGACTCCAGCCGTCCGGTGACACTGCCGGGCGGCTGGCCCCATGAGCGGAGCAGGCAGTGACAGACGCGACGACGGCCTGGAACACGTATTCCTCCCAGCGGCCCGAGCGACGGCCGGTGAACGCGGCGGGCGAAGCAACCTGGTTCAACTGGACCCAGTACACCGACCACGGGCCCGACGCCGGCCTCCTCGACCTCCAGTCAGGCGACCGCGTCCTGGACCTCGGGTGCGGCAAGGGCGGCAACGCAGCGCACCTTGCTGTCCAAGGCATGACGGCCGTGGGCGTGGACATCTCTCCGGTACAACTGCGCGCCGCCGAGGAACGCTGGGGCAACACCCCCGGCCTCCAATTACGCCAGGCGGATGCCCTGTCCTACCTACGGGAGGGTGACGACCCTTTCGGCGCGGTGTACTCGGTGTACGGGGTGATGTGGTTCTCCGATCCCTCCGTCGTCCTGCCGGCGATTCGCGAGCGGCTTCGGTGTGGCGGGGTACTGGCGTTCTCGCAGCGGCCCGCTGTCGAGGGCTGCTACGGATGCCAGGCCTCGTACATCTCGCGGGGCGAGGATGAGGACCCCCTCATCGTGAAGCGCTGGGACTACGAGCCTGAGGACTGGGAGTGCCTGCTGAGGAAGCACGGCTACACCAATACACGGGCAGCAGTGCTTGGGGCGCCACCTGGCAGGCGGAAGATCGGCACACTGATCGTTCAGGCCCGCGCCTGACGTTCTGAACGCGGCCCGCCCGCCCCCAGCACCTCAGTAGTGCGAGGGCGGGCTCACTGTCCAGTGGAGAGGGGGTTCGGTTTCGCCGGTGAGGGTGACTTGGGCGGTCCAAGGCCGTGGTTCCTGAGTCGATCGCGGCACAGGGCGGAGACGCCCTGGCCGCGTGTGTGAGGAAGACGGTTCAAAGCCCAGCGGTGGCCGGGCAGGCGCTTCGGGGGGCTCCATGCGCGGCCCCTGCCGCCGTCCGCCCGCCTCGCGCATCCCGGCGGGGCGCCGACGTGACCGAGGCGACGGTCGTCACCACGGTCCGGGCGGTCCAGGGGGTGGGGCTGGTGTCGCTGAACGGGTGAGGGCCACGCATCGGAACAGTGCGCGAGCTGAATCGATTCGGCATGATCTATTCGGTAGATTTGCCTGAAAGTCGCACAAGTGCGGTGCCTAGACGGCAATATGGCCTGATCTTCCCTGAACCACGCATCAGAGGCCGAGTCATGCCCAGACCGCAGTCCCCGCCGGATCCCTACGCGAGGCCGCAGCGCCCGGTCCGTCAGTCCTCCGGTGACTCCCATCGGAGCGCGCTCGTCGTGGCCATGATCGGTGCCGCGGCCACGATCGTCGCGGCCCTGATCGGACTGTTCGTGCAGCTGAGCGGGGATGTGGAGCAACGCGCCTCCGGTCCGTCGCTCGGCGGTGCGTCGCCCGCCTCCGACGCCCCCGGCGCGCCCGAAACCTCCGTCGCTCCCCGCAGCTCGGTCCCGCCGAGCACGCCCGCGGGGTCCGAAACGTCCGGCGGTGCCGACGGGGCTCCGGGCGCCCCGACCCTCACCGTTCCGACGCCCGTCGGCCTGCCGGAGGCGTTCCTCGGACGCTGGCAGGGCTATGCCGAGGAGGTCGACGCCAGCAGTACCGACCACTACCGCGTCACCGTGGAGCTCGACCAGGGCACACTGCGAGGGCGGGTCGGCAGCGTGCACTACGCGATGGAGTCCTCCGACTGCTACGGCACCGTGAGCCTGACCGCGGTCGGCGGCACGGATCAGGTGATCCTCGGGGAGAGCATCCAGTCCGGCAATTGCGTAACGAACGGGCGCATCACCCTGACGCTGCGCCCCGGCGACACGGTGGATTTCGCCTACGAGTCGACCAAACGGGACGGCACCCGGCAGTCGGTGAGGGCGGGCCTGGAGCGCGTCGCCTGATTGGCGCGCCGGGGGCAGTACGACTCCCCGGGCCGCGGCGACCGCTCCATCCGCGCAGGGCGAGGGGGTCCGCGATCGCGTGCCGGCCGGGGACGGAGGAGAGGATCACGCGTGCCTCGGCCGCCAAGTCCTCGGCGGCTACGGGCAGTCGAAGCGGTGGGTGAAGGGGCGGCCGGGACAGGTGTGGCACTCGAAGAGATACACGCCGCCGAGGTCGCCGAGCACCAGGCCCGGCCCCTCGTAGGGCACGTCTTCGTCTTCGACCGGGGTCCAAGTGCGCCGGGACAGCGCGTCGCCCTCGGTGCTTTCCACGGTCAGGAGGTGTTCCATGCGCTCCCCGCACTCGGCGCAGTCCGGCCACCTCGGGTCCTGGCTCCAGCCGGGATATCCGACCAGCTTCGTGCCCGGTGCCGTGGAGAGGTGACTCTGGTGGTCCCAGCCCGACTCCTGGTCCAAGTCCATGAACCTGAACTCGAGTTCGTCCCAGAGATCGTCGTCCAGGTCCCAGTGGGGATACTCCGTCACCGCCTCCGGATGGACGACGCACGGACGCGGGACGTAGTTCTCCCAGATGTCGGCCGGACTCGGCGGTGCCGACAGCATGTCGCCGACCGCGCCCGCCTCGCGCCAGCGCACATCAGGAACGACCCAGCGACCGCCGCCGTGCTTCCGCGGGCACCACAGGACCTGGAGCAGATCGCACCCGTCGGGGAACGGAACGATGTCGGGAACCGAACCGCGGTAGATCTGGACGACCGGCACCATCGGTGAACCCTCGTGGTCGGGACACAGGGGCCACGCCTCCTCGGCCGGCCAGAGCAGAGGGCCGCCCACCGAGCTGTCCCGGCAGCTCGGTTCACCCACACGCGGATGCAGCCTCACGGTCTCTCTGTGGAGGGGCGCCAGCTCGGGAAACAGCTTCTCCACGTCCACGGGGCGGGGCGGTGTATGGCGGGCCACGCCGACAGACTACGGCCCTGTGGCGTACCGGCGGAGCGGCGCTGGAGAGCCGCTGTGCCCGGCACCGTGGACAGGGATGGCACCGCGGTCAGGATTGCGTGGGTGCCAGCGAGGGTGCTTCCCAGGTGAAGCCGTCCGGGTCGGTGAACGCCGTCGCGGTGCCGGTGAGCGCGAGCCCGTGCGAGCCGCTGCCGTCGTCGATGACGCCGAGGTCCTTGGCCAGACCGGCGCGCTTGTACAGCGCCAGCTTGAACCGGTCCGGCCCGTCCGCGGTGAACTCGGCGTACTTGCCGCCGAAGCTCTTCGCGACGGTGAGCCCCTGCTCGACGTAGAACCGCTTGCTCGCCTTCACGTCCGCGACGCCCAGCAGGAGCACACGCTCGTCGATGGTGCCCGTGACCGGACCCGTGTCCTTCTTCGCCGAGGTCGCGACCTTCCAGATCGTTCCGTCCGGGGCCTGGACAACGCCCCCGTAGCCCCACAGGGACTTCGACACGGGCTTCAGCGATGTGGCGCCGGCCGCGAGGGCGCCGTCGACGAGGCTCGCGACGTCGGCCGGCTGGGACACGGTGAGGGCCAGCGTGAATCCGCGGAAGCCGGCCGTGGGTGCCTCGGAGGTGCGCAGGCGCAGCCCGGCGCCGAGTCCGAAGGCGGTGGCGTAGAACTGCTCGGCGGCGGTCGGGTCGTCCACTTCGAGGGTGATGGCTGCGATGGAAGTCATACGGATCACGCTAGTCGCGGCCGGTCGGCGATGGCTTCTCCGATCCTGCTCGATGCGGTCCTGCGCGATGCCGTCCTTTTTTAAAGCGGTCCTGCTCGGCCCGCTTCAGGGCTGGGTCATCGCCTGGCTGGCGATGAGCTGTTGGTACGGGGCGCAGCGAGCCAGGAGCGCGGGGTGGTTGCCGGTGTCGGTGACGGTTCCCTGGTCGAGCATGATCACGTGCTCGGCGTGCTGCACGGTGGTGAGCCGGTGGGCGACGACGATGACCGCGCGGGTCGTCGCCAGCTTTTCGATGATGGTCCGGAAGCGTTGTTCGTTGAGGCCGTCGAGCTGGCTGGTGGGTTCGTCGAGCAGCACGATGTCGGCGTCGGACAACAGGGCACGGGCGAGCGCCATGCGTTGCCTCTGACCGCCGGAAAGGTCGGTCTCGCGGCCCAGCAGGGTGTCGATTCCCTGGGGAAGGCGGGTGATGTCGTCGGCGAGTCCGACGGCGTCGAGGGCGGTGGCGAGTTCGGCGTCGGTGGCGGGCGTGGTGCGGCCGAGCTGGAGGTTCTCGCGGGCGGTGGCCTCCAGCAGGGTGAAGGCCTGGTCGACGTACGTGATGCGGGTGCGGAGCGCGTCCAGGGGCCAGTGCCGCATGTCGTGACCGAGGACCGTGATGGTGCCCGAGGAAGGCCGGATGAACCGGTCGATCAGGGACAGCGTGGTGGTCTTCCCGGCCCCGGACGCGCCGACCACGGCGGTGAGCCCGGTGCGGGCGGTGCTGAACGAGATGCCGTGCAAAGTGGGATGGCCGGCTCCGGCGTGGGTGTAGGAGACGGCGTCGAAGGCGACGGCGGGTGCGTCGGGCAGTGGGGTGGGAGCCGCCTGGTCGTCCTCGGCCTGGTCGTCCTCCGGCGGCAGGAGCAGCAGGTCGTTGCAGCGGTCGCGGGCGGCGAGGCCGGACTGGAGCCGGCCGAGCCCGGTGGCCAGCGTGTTGACGGACGGGATCGCCTGCAGCAGATAGAGGAGGAACGCGGCGAACGCGGCCGCGGTGATGTCGCCCGCGGCGAGCCGGGCGCCACCGGTGAGGATCACGGCGATCATGGCGAGCTGGTTGCCCAGGGTGAGCACGGCGGGGATCAGCGTGCCCAGCCGGGCGCCCTCCAGGGAGATGGAGCGCAGCCGTTCCGCGTCCTCGGCGAGGGCACGGGTGGCCAGCGGTTCGGCCCGGTTGGCCTTGATCGTGGTGAGGGCCTCCAGGTTCGCGGTGAAGCGCTGGGCGATGTGTCCGACGGCGTCCTGCTGGCCGCTCACATTGGCCCGCAGGCGGCGCAGGACCAGCGTCACCATGAGGGTCAGGGCGGACAGGGCGACCAGGGTGACCACGGTGAGGACCCAGTCGATCCACACCATCACGCCCAGGGTCGCGGCGATGGTCACGGTGGCGAGGGGCAACTGGCTAGCCACGTCCACGATTTGGCGCAGCAACAGGGCGTCGGAGGTGATCCGGGCGGCGAGTTCGCCGGTGCCCTGGGTCCGGACGACGGGCAGCGGCAGCCGCAGCGCGTGCTCCATCAGCGTGATGCGCAGCCGGTACGCCATGCGTTCGCCGATGCGGGCGAGCAGGAAGCCGGAGCAGGCCTGGGTGAGGGCGCCGGCCACGGCGGCGGCGCACATCAGGGCGATGTGGTCGGCGAGCGGACGATGGCTGGAGAAGTCGGTGATGACGTCCTGGAGGAAGAGGGGGAGGGCGAGGGTGGCGGCGGTGGCGGCGAGGGCGAGGAACAGTGCGGCGGTCAACGGGCCGGGTTCGGCGGTCAGTTCACGGCGCAGCCGCAGCGGGCCCTTCGTGTGGTGAGCGCGGGGAGCGGGCTCGTCGGCCACGGGGAACCTCTCTGGTGAGCGTGGGGGCGTCGCGCGGGGGCACGCACCCGGCGGAGGGAGGGCTGCTGGGGCGAGCGGGCGACCGGCCGGGCCGCTGGTGGTGGCCCGGCCGGCTGTGCTGCGTGCGCCCCCTACGAGGCGGTGCCCGCTATGGGGCGGTGCCCGTTACACGCAGAGGATCGTGCTCACCGTGCTGGTGCCGCAGTTGAGCACGCTCAGGGAGCTGGTGCTCGCGAGGGTGTCGTCGATCGGGGTGGCCTCGGTCTCGGGCAGGTCCATCGTCTGCAGGTCGAGGATCATCATGGCTGTTCTCCTTCATTCACTGACGGGTGGATCACCCGGCCGGGCGGCCGGGAGTCTGGGGGCGCAACTCGGGTGATCCGGTTGCGACTTGTGGTGACGTGGTCAGGACCGGCCGACCGTGTGCCCGGCGGAGGGTCGGCGCTGGCCGACCGTGGCCGGAGGAAGGCTGGGGCCCGCTTGCGCCGGGCCGGGCCCGCCGGTCCAGGGGAGGAAGGGAGTGCCGGCCAGGGCGGTGCCCAGGGCCAGGAGCACTCCGGCGGAGCCGGTCGCCAGGTCCGCGGAGAGCCGCAGGAGCTGGTCGCCCGGGAAGGCGAGGTGTCCCTGGTACGAGATCTGGTGGAGGGCCAGGAGCCTGCGGTGGCGGTCCAGCGAGGTCTGGCGGTGGGCGGCCGCTTCCGCGTCGTCCGGGGTGCGCGGGCGCGGGGAGTGCCAAGGGCCCGGAGCGCCCGGCCGGGGCCGGGTGAGGGCGAGGTAGCCGAGGAGCCCCGCGCGGCCGTTGAACAGACCGGGCTGGATGATGAATTCGGGTTCGGCGGCGCGGCTGATCGGCGTCCGGTAGCGGGCTGTCGGACTGTCGGGGTGATGGCGGAGCAGGGCGTCCAGAGCGAGTCCGATGCCGGTGCTGCCGGTCTCGATGTAGGGGAGTACCCGGTATTCGTCGAGGACTTGGACCGTGCCGTCCGCCGCGGTCACACATCGCTCGAGGTCCAGTTCGAGCAGAGTCTGGGCCCGTTCGAGGAGAGCGTGATCGCCGGTGTGTTCGTAGAGGCGGACCAGGGCGAGGGCCGCGCCGGACGCCCCGTTCATCAGGCCGGCTTTGCGGCGCCCGCTCGACGGACCCTCCTTCTCCAGTTCGTCGGCCGCGGTCACCGCGTGCGTGAGGGCGCTGTCCAGCAGTCGGTGGTCGCCGGTGGCCGTCGCGAAGTGCGACAGAGTCAGGGCGATGCCGGCGCGGCCCGATGACAGGTCCGGGCCCGGCGGACTGTCAGGAGTGGTCTGGGTGAGCCGCTCCAGCAGGTCGAGTGCGGCGTCCCGTTCGCCGAGGAGGTCGAGGGTGTGCGCCACGCCGTGTCCGCCGGTGTAGAGACCCGGCTGCACCGGGCGGGTGCGGGCGGCCTCGATGAGCCACTGGACGTGTTCGGTCTCCGTGCCGGCGCCCGTGACGTGGAGGGCGTACAGGACGCCGGCCGCTCCGTGGGCCAGGCCCAGGCTGCCCTGGGTGAACTGGGCGATGTCGCCCGGGAAGAGCCGGTCGCCGCGGTGGGGGGTGGCCATGGCCAGGATGCCGGCCGCGAGGGAGTCGCGGATGGCCGGCCAGTCGGCCCGCGGCCCGCTGAGCAGGGCTTGGGTCTCGGCCCTGCGCAGGCCCAGTTCGGGCCTGGGGGTGCGGCCGTCCGCGGGGGAGGGGGCCAGCAGGCGGCGGATCTCGGCGGTGTATCCGGGCGGTACGGGGAACCGGCGCTCGATGACGTCGGCGAGCTCGGTGCCCTTGCCCGCGTCCAGAGTGGGCAGTTGGGCGAGCGGGAGGAACAACCACAGGCGGATCGCGGCCAGTCCGTACAGGTCGATCTCCGGGCCTGTGTATCCCCTGGGAGCGGTGAAGCCCGCGGCTCCTAGGGCCGGCCGCACGAACGCGTCGACGGGGCTGGCGAGTTCGAAGTCGATGAAGCAGATGTCACCGCCCGGCCGGATGATCAGGTTGCGGGGGTGGAGGTCTCCGAAGACGACCCCGCGGTCATGCATGCCCTTCAGGATGTGCCCGATTCGGTCCACGATCGCGATCGCCTCGCGGGTGTACTCGGCGACCGTCGTGTCGTCGGCGTCCGGATGGATGAGGGGGTACTTCGCGGTCAGCCACTCGCTCAGTGACTGCCCCTCGACGAACTCCTGGACCAGGAAGCGGTGTTCCCACACGGTCAGCAGTTCGTGCATGGCGGGGACTCCGGGCAGTCCCGCCAGCCGGGCCATCATGTCGTGTTCCTGCTGCAACCGGGTGACGGCGTCGACTCCGCGCTGGTCAAGACCCGCGTGCGGCCGGGCCTCCTTCAGCACCACTTGAGGGCTGTCCGCGTCTTTGCGGCCGAGGTAGACACCACCGGCGTTGGAGAAGTGCAGGACCCGCTCGACGGTGTAGGGCAAGGCGGGCGCCTGTGGGGCGTTGCGTTCGGTGATGGCCCCTTCTACGAAGTCTGGCACGGGTGCCCAGTCGGGCACCGAGAAGCCGGCGCCGCGGACATCGGGGACCAGCCGGCCGTCCGGGTCTTCGAGTGCCAGGACCCGCTGACCGGCGTCGTTGTGGCAGTGGCGCTCGGCGAATCCCCCGTAGCGCAGATACAGCGGTCCCTCGCCCCAGCGCAGATCGCTGAGGATGTACGGACCCCGGCGGCCGGCGAGCAACGGTCCGAGACCCTCCAGACACCGGCGCAACTCGGTGTCGCCCAGCGGGTAGAGCGTGCAGAACTTTCCGCTCGAACCGCGGGGTGAGTATTTGGAATTCTGCATCTGAAGGATGGGCAGCCCGCGCAGGAACTTGAACGTGATGTGCTCGCGCAGGCAGTAGTCGTAGACCAGTTCCAGTACCGCCTCGGCGTCCTCCGCGCACGAGGAGACGTGGAGCTTCCAGCCCTGCGACGGCAGTTGGACGTCCTGGGGGCGTACCACCGCCCAGATCTCCAGGTCGCCGCGCTCCCATCCGGCGGGCAGCGGCCGGGTGACGGCCGCGAACTCCTCCTGAGCACCCCAGCGGCGGGGCGAGTCGTAGAAGATCGGATCTGCGTAGGCGTACGCCTCGTACCGGTTGTCCATCGGACTTCTCCTCAGGGCGGGGACGTCTGCAGGCGGGACAGCCCAGGGGGAGCTGGGATCTGCCGGCCTGGAGAGCGGAGAGCAACAGCGGGGAGAGGGGAGTGGGGAGCGGGGAGGTGCGTCGGCCCGGGGAGCGGGGGCGGGCTGCGCGGCTTCGGTGCCGGCCGGATCCCTTGGGAGGTCTGCGGCCACTCGAAGTATTGGGAAAGCGATAGTTCGACCACAACGGCGCGAAAGAAGTCTTTTCAGAAGATATTCGCCACCGGCGTGATGATGAGACCGCCTATCGTCGACAGCGCCCAGGCGTACACCGGATCACCGGCCCGGCCCGGTGCGCCGCGCCGCCGCGGGCACGGCCAAGCCCGGCGCGGTCCCTCCGGGTTTGTGAACAGGGTGTTTCACGGGGGCGGCTCGTGTTGGCAGTGCCGCGTAATTGGGCCCTGGAGGCATGGTTAAAAAGGCATATGCCGGGTGCGGGGTGATGCGGTGTATGACCCGGGCGCGCCCGTGGCCTCTTGATGATGGATTTGTCGTACTGGCAAGAGAGGTGGACAACCGCCTCCTCGACCCGCTCCGGTCCTCCGCGATCCCGGGCATGGAGTCACCGGATGATGCGGAGGACATCGCCCGTACATCTGTGCGCTATTATTTGTTCAGAGCGGTCGGAGGAAGTCACTCTGACTGGCGATGCGTTGGTGGTCCAAGGAAAGACGCCCCGCTTCCTGCGGGGAAATGCAGGTGCAAGGCCTGCCCGGCGCTCTGACGAAACCCTGTCCCGTGATGTGCGGGACAGGGTTTCTTGTTGTCCGGGGCCGATCCCTGCGGCGGGCCCCGGACATCGGGGCCCGCCGTCCGGATGCTGTCAGTCGGCACCACCCGCCGCGGAGGTGGCGAACAGTGCGGCGCGTGCGGCGGCGCACAGCGCGTCGTCCTCCGGGACGGAACGCCACGTACCGTGCCTCACGGGCCGTTCGTCGGCGTCGAGGAACGGCCTCAGGACCGGCCGCGCGGGAGCGGCGTCCGCGCCCATCTCCGCCAGCAGCTTCACCGTTTCGATGACCGCCGGATAGGCGCCACCCCGCTCGGCGAACGGGGCGATCGCCCGGACGAGGGCCGGGACCACCTCGTCGGTCCGTCCGGTGATCCGCCACAGTGCCTCGCCGACGCGCAGTGGCAGCCAGCCGTGCGTATGACGGGGCAGCAGTTCGCGCAGCCGTCCGACGTGCGAGGCTGCCGCAGGCCCCAGTTCCGCCAGCAGCACGGCGGCGCTCTCCTGGCCGTAGCGCGCGTCCAGCTCGGGAACGAGCAGCGTCAGCGCGGGCTCGCGGTCGCCGGTCAGCCGTCCGTAGGCGAGGGCCAGACTGCGGGGTGCGAACGGCTGGTTCGCCGGCGGGGCGTCGAGCAGGGCGCGCAGCCGCTCACGGGGGACGGCCTGAGTCGCGGCCGGCCCGATCGCGGCGAGGGCGTCCAGTGCCCAGACCGCGGCATCGGTGTCCAGGAGAGCGAGCAGTTCCGGGATCGCGGGGGCGGAGGCGTCGCCCCACGCCGTCAGCACTTGGCAGAGCGCCCGGCGTTCGTCGAGGCCGGTGGCCGCCGTGAGGCGGGTCCGCAGCGGGGGCAGCAGCACGTCGGCGTGGGCGCCGAGATCCGCCGCGACATCGTTCAGGCTCAGCTTGTACGTCCACCAGCCGTCGGCGTGGGACGAGTGGTGGGCGAAGCCGGGGTCCGCGTCGGCCAGGCGCCGGGCCAGGGGCGGGACGCACCGCGCGTCACCGAGTCGCGACAGTGCCCAGAGCGCGTGGGTCCGGGCCTGCGGATGGGCTTCGCCCGCTTCCGTGCTCATGGCCGCCAGGGCGTCCGCCCAGGGGTGGGCCGCGCGCCCGCACATGCCGAGGATCCGGGTGGCGAAGAGCCGGTTGTCGGCTTCGGGATCGTCGAGCGAACGGGCCACTGCGGGCAACAGGTCGGCGACAGCGGACCGACGGCGGCTGAGCGCCTGGGCGGCGACCCGCAGTGCTCCCGCGCGGACCGTGGGGTCCCGGTGTCCGAGTAGTTCGCAGGTCGTGTCGGCCACGGCAGTGGGGTCGTCTCCGAGGAGGCCGACCGCCCAGACGACCGTCCCCGTGGTGGTGCCTTCCGGCCGCCACGTGTCCGGTTCGCTGCCGGACAGCACGTCGGACACGGCACGTCCGCAGTCGCCGACGTCCTGTCCCGGGAGCGCGTGGCGCAGGGCCTGCACGGCCGTCAGCCGTACGGAGGGCACGGTGCCGTTCATCTCGGCGCGCAGCCAGTCGAGGGAGGCGCCGCGTCGCTCACCCGCGTGGGCGGTCAGTGAGCCGACCGAGTCGATGAGCTGGAGCCGGGTCCGTGGTGCGGCCTCGACGTCCCAGCGTGCCCGCAGCGCGGCGATCACCTCGTCAGCCCGGCCGCGGGCCTCGGCCAGACAGTGCGCGACCGCCGTACGGTGCTCCGCCACCGGGTCGTCGAGCAGCGGCAGCAGGTCCGTGACCGCCAGGTCCCAGGCGCCGGCCCAGCCGGAGGTGACGAATCGGGGCTGCGCGGTGTTTCCCGAGTGGGCCAGGGACCGTACGAGGTAGAGGAGTTCACCTCGGACGTCCGTGGCGACGGCCGGATCCGCGGCGGCCGCGATGACGTGGGGCAGCGCGGCGGGCGCCGACGAATAGACTCCACCGCCCTGATGGTGGACGTGCGTCAGCAGATCGTCGGCCGCGGCGGCTGCCTTCTCCGGCTGCCGGAGGTTCCGCAGCATGGCGGGTACGTCGTCGGCGGTCCCATAAGCGTGCTTGAGAGCCGCCCAGTCCACGGCTTCGACCGGTGTGGGCGGATCGCTCAAGTCCCGCTCGTTCACGTCCCGCTCGTTCACGTCCCGCTCCTTCATATCCGGGCCGCCTCGACCTGATCCGAGACCGGGAAGACGTCAGCGCAGTCCGGGCAGGTGGCCCGGCCGAAGAGGTGGGTGAGTCCGCGTGCGATGTCCTCGTGTCCCGTCTGTGCGGCGGTGCGGTGCAGACGCGCGGGCAGCGGAGCGAGGTCGGCCGGGTCGGCCGGCAGCAAGGGAGTCTTGGCCGGGTCGGCCGTCACGTAGTCGCCGGCCGAGGCGAAGGTGCCGCGGTCACCGAAGGCGATGAACAGCTCCGAGGCGCACTCCGGGCACTCGATCTCGTACTCCTGCTGGTACAGGCCCTCCAGCAGCCCCGCGCTCCAGACGCGTTCCCCCTCGAAGGCCAGGACGCACTGGAGAAGGTCCACGAACACCACGGCGTCCTCGCGCGCCGCGTCGAGCAGGCGGCGGGCCACGGGGAGGAGGACGGCGAGCTCTCCGGCGTAGCGCGCGCTGTACTCGTCGTCGGCCGCCGACGCGATGAGGCCCGCCAGTTCGACGGCTTCGTGCGGTTCGCCGGGGGCGCGGCCGTCCGCGATGGCCGCCAGGTGGGGGAGGGCGAGGTAGCTGTCGCTGTAGACGCTGCCTTGATGGCACAAGTCGTCCCACAGCTCGATCCAGATCTGTCCGTCGTCCTCACCACCCAGACGGGCGAATGCGGTGGCCAGGTCGTCGGAAGGTCTCGCGGTCATGTCACCGGATCATTCCAGGGACGGGTCCGCGCGTGAGGACGGGGGCGAGGCCGTCGCGTGACTGACGAATCCATCCTTCGGCGGCCGACCCGCGTGGAAGCCGTTGCCACGCGTCACGTCGTGACAATCTGCCATCGATTGATCACCTTGTGTTCCGAAAGGGGCTGTCGTGCCAACCATTCCGAAGGATCTCAAGTACACGGACGACCACGAGTGGGCGCGCTTCGAAGCGGACGGGACGGTGACGGTCGGGATCACCGCCCACGCGCAGAAGCAGCTCGGGGATGTCGTATTCGTGGACGTGTTCCTGGTGGGCAAGAAGGCCGAGGCCGGGGACGCCTTCGGCACCATCGAGTCGGTCAAGGCCGTGACCGAAATCTTCGCCCCGGTGAGCGGCGAGATCACCGAAGCGAACCCCGCCCTCGCCGAAGAACCCGGGGAGGTGAACAACGATCCGTACGGGAGCTGGCTGTTCAAGGTCAAGCCGGAGGCGGGCGCCCCTTCCGATCACCTGCTGTCCGCCGGTGAGTACGCGAAGCTGATCGGCGACTGACGGTCTCGATCGCGTCGGCCGCGCCCGGGGCCCGGCAGGTGCCGGGCCCCGAGTGGCGCGCTGAGCCGCCGGTCACGCGCCCGCCTAGTAGTAGTGACGTCGTCCGCCGACCTCGCGGCCGACCGCTCCGAGGATCCACAGCAGAGCCCCGATCGCCACCAGGATGATCCCGATGGTCCAAAGAATTCCGATACCGGCGATGAGGCCGATGACAAGCAGGATGACTCCGAGGATGATCATGGCGTCCTCCGGTGGCGGGACGTAGTCTGCGGGCGTCCCCTACCCCTGCCGGGTTTCCCGCGACGTGCGACCCAAACACGGGATGCGCGCCCGTGACATGGGAGGGGCGCCCCGCGATACGGGATGCGCGCCCGCGACATGGGATGTGCCTCCGTCGCCCGCGCGTCCGGCCCGTCACCGGCGCGGCCGTCGGTCACACCGAGCGCGGCCGTCGGTCACACCGACAATGAAGGACGCGTCGCGTCCTGCGGAGCGAGGGAGGAAGCATGGCCGACAGCGGTCGCGGATACGTCAGGGACAGGCGGGGGTGCCGCCATTGGGGCCCGCACGGCGCGGCGGGACTGCTCCTGCGCAAGGACGGCCGGTTCCTGCTCCAGCGCCGTTCCTGGCGGGTCCATCACGGCCGCACCTGGAGCACTCCGGGCGGAGCGCTGCACACCGGTGAGAGCCCGTGGGACGGGGCGCGCCGCGAGTTCGCGGAGGAACTGGGCGGTGTTCCGGAACTCCGTCCGATCCACACCTTCGTCGACGATCACGGTGGATGGGCCTACCACACCGTCGTCGCGGAGGTCACCGAGCCGTTCTTCCCGCGCCGTGGGGACGGTGAAGGGTCCGCCTACCGGTGGTGCGCCCCCGCGGAGATCGACTCGCTTCGCCTGCACCCCGGATTCGCCGCCACATGGCCGCAGTTGCTCGCCGGAATGGACGCCATGGACGGCATGGACTGACTCACAATCTGTCGGCCGGGGTCCGAGTCCCACCCGCCCCGACACGGAGGTGTCTGACTCTGACCCCGAGGTGTGGGCGTGGACCTGCGGCCCTGTCACAGCGTGCGGGAAACTGCCCGCACTGGAAACGGCCCAGGAGGGCATCCCGGCGCGCGCCCGCGGAGCTGTCGGCGTCCGCCCTTGCGGATCTGTGCCGGGGAACCGGACTGGTCGACAGGCTTGAGTACGGCCGGATGCTGGACTCGCGGGCCTAACACCTGCTCCAGAGACGGATGGATCTGCGTCAGCGGGCCCCGCAGCCGGTTGATGATCGTCGTCGCTCCGCCGACCAGGTTGTCGTCGTAGCCGATGATCATCTCTGGTGCCGTATCAAGCAACGTTCGCCCTGTTGTCGTCCTGTGCCACGAACCGCAGCGGGAACGAGTCGCTGCTGTGCGGCTGTTAAAGTCCCGGACCGACGAAGGGGGCCGCTCGTGGCCAAGGTCAACATCAGTCTCGATGCCGAACTGGTGGTGGAAGTCATGGTCCTGGCCGGCGTCGGCTCGCCCCAGGACGCCGTCGAAGCGGTCGTGCGTGACTACATCGCCCGGGGACACCGCACCGAGGCACGCACCGAGCTCAAGGACCAGAGCCTGCGCGAGGTCGAGGTCAAACCGCAGGAGCCTCAAGGCTGACCACTGTGATCGTGTGACGTCGCTCCAGCTCCGTCGGCACGCGTCCAAGGCTCGGGGACAGGGCAGTTGTGGAGCGTGAGCGCCGCCCAGGACGCTGTCCTCGCCCGGCCCTTGCGCCGATCGGTACTCGCCGGTTGTCCCAGTCGAGGCGTAGGACGGCGTTCTCTGCGCGATCCACGATGAACGCCAGCCCACCCGAATGTCCTTCATGGTCGCGACCGGCAGAGAACAGAGACGGCGCGGTGCGGACAGTGCGGAGAGCGGCTCTGGACAGGGAGAGACGTAGCAGAAAGCGGGAGCTCGGTGCCGTGGCGGTCGAGTTTCAGACCTGGTGCATACGAGGACGTGGGCGTGGCCTGCTTGACCGGCCGGGCCACCCCCTGCAGGGTCGGGATGCGGCGCCACGAGTGCGCTGCCTGACTCGGCCGACCGGCCGCCCGGCCACAGGCGGTAGACGGTCCTGATCTTCAGGAGCGACTGATCCGATGGTCCTCGACCTGCTCGTGATCGGTACGGCCATCACCCTGGGGCCTTTGCACAACAGCGCCTTCATCCTGCTGCTCTCCTCGCGGCGCGGCGTTCGCCAGGGCCTGGCGTTCCTGCTGTCGTGGCTGGCCAACCTGATCGCGGTGATCGTCTGTGTGGTGCTGCTGACGGGCGGCCAGCCTCCGGCCCGTCACAGCGTGCCCTCGACCGCGACGATCGCCGCGAGACTCGCCATCGGCCTCGGGCTGGTGCTGTACGGCGCGCACCGGCACCGCCGACCGCCCCGCCCGCACGGCCCTCCACGCTGGACCGCCCGGATCGACGACGCCTCCCCGACCACGGCAGCCGGCCTGGCATGGCTGCTGCAGCCCTGGGCCATGGTCGGCGCCGGAGCCGCGACCGCCGTCGACGCGGACCTCTCCACCCTCACCGACTGGCTCGCGCTGACCGGCTACTGCCTGCTGGCCACGCTCAGCCTCATCATCATGGAGATGTACACGGTCTGGGCGCCCACGGCCGCCAACGCCCGGTTGAACGCCCTGCGCGGCTGGCTGGAGCAACACCAGGAGCAGTTGATCGTCACGCTCTCACTGCTCCTCGGTCTGTACCTGATGGCCCGGAGCATCTACCAACTGGTCGCCTGATGGTGAGTGAACAGGCGTCGGTGTCCGCCGAGCGTGCGGCCAGGCCGCACCGGCGAAGGGGGCCGGGGCTGCGGTTGCCGGGGCTGCGAGGAGTCCGGACCGGTGGCCGTAGTGCCGGTGCCCCAGCGGCCGGTGGCGGCAGAGGCCCGGAGCATGGTCCGAAGGCAGCTTTTGCCGCCGTGCACCTCACATACCGATGATCAGTCGGCTGGCCTGTCTCGGGACAGCCGTCGTGATCTGCGAGGCGCCGCCCTCGGACTCCCATGCCGTCTCGGCGTTCCGCACCTGGTTGGGCACGGAGACGTCGTACAGGGCCCGGTCGGCGGTGATGAGCGCGCTCGCGGTCAATGGCGGGCCGCCGTATTCGGATGCCGCCGCGATCAGACGTCCGGCTGCTTCCGGGCCGGTCTCGGGCGGGATCACCAGCAGGTCCCAGCGGCCGGTGCCGTAGGACAAGAGCAGAAGCTTGTGCGGGTCGATCTCCGGAGTGAACCAGCCGACCGTCACGACATGACCGTTGACGGGCACCTTGCGAGGGATGACCGGCCAGTGCTCGGGGTTGACGGCGATATGGGTGATGCGGCCCCACAGGGGGTCCAATACATCCGTGAGTGCCGGAAGTTCACGCAGCAGGTCGCGGGACCGCGGCCACCAGGCGCCGTCCAGGAGTCCGTGGGAGGGGGCGTCGGCCTTCAGTGCGAGACGGGCGGGGGGAGCTGCGACGGGTGCGAGCCGCGGCAGGGTTGCTTCGAAGGTCGCGGTCATGATGAGGACCCGTCTCCGGGCCGCCCGTGAAGTCGCGGCCCGGGTTTCGCCTTTCGCCGGGAACGACCCGGCGTGGAAACCGGTGTGCGAAATGCCCTCGGTGCCTTCACCGTACTCCTTCTCCTGCCGCGGCTGTCGTACGGGCAGGAGTACGGTGAGGACGTCGAGGGCACGTCGTACGCCGGTGATCGCACGGGCCTCGTCCTCGTCGCAAGAGAGATGGGGGCCGCACAGGTCCGGGCAGGTTCCGCCCCGTGACGTCCGAAGCCGCGCACCGCCCACCCCGTTCCGAGGCCACACACAAGCGCGCAGGGCCGGGTGGAGGTCCGCGTGGTCGCCGCGAACTGTGAGGCGGTTCGGCGCGTCGCGGACGCGCTCCGGTGCCTTTTCGCCGGCGCCGAGCAGCGTCGCGGCCCCCTCGCGAACGGGGGGCTCGACCGCACCTCACAGCGGACGCCTCGCACGCCGCGGGTCCGCTCCGCTCCTGGCCCGACTTCGGCGGACCGTCCGCCGATCGTACCCACCTACCCGCCGTCGAAGAGGCGCAGCCCAAGACCCCGGCCGCACTGTCGTCACCGAGGTCAAGGACCGCCCATGTCTTTCCAGTCTCTCCGTCCCCCGTCCGCCGCTCAGCCGGAAAGTGCCCCGCCGCTCCTGGAGTACGACGGGAGGGCACCCTTCCCGCGCGGCGGAACGACGTGCGAGCGCACCGGCAACGAGCGGCTGTCTCTCGCGATCACGGCGTTGATCGTCTTCCTGCCGTTCCTGGCACTCGGCCTGGCCGGATGGTTGTTGTGGGGGCGCCTGATCCATCCAGTCGATGTCCTGCTCGCCGCGGTGCTCTACACGGTCACGGGCCTCGGCGTCACAGTCGGCTTCCATCGGGGCCTGACCCATGGCGGCTACCGGGCCGTACGGCCCCTGCGCATAGCGCTCGCGACTGCCGGGTCGATGAGCTTCCAGGGTGACGTGATCGGCTGGGTCGCCATCCACCGTCGCCACCACGCCTTCACCGACCGGCCGGGCGATCCGCATTCTCCGTACCGCTACGGCACGTCTGCGCGCGGCCAGTTGCGGGGCCTGGTGGACGCCCACGTCGGATGGCTGTTCCGCAACGACCCCACGTCCGCGGTGCGTTACGCTCCCGACCTCGTCGCCGACCGAGACATCCGGGCTGTGTCCCGGGCCTTCCCGGCCCTGTGCGTGCTCACCCTCGTCCTCCCGTTCGCTGCGGGCAGGCTGATCGGCGGCACCTGGGTGTCCGCTCTGACCGCCCTGCTGTGGGCGGGACTTGTCCGCATCGCCCTGCTCCACCACGTCACCTGGAGCGTGAACTCCCTCTGCCATGTGATCGGCGAGCGTCCGTTTCGCACCCGTCTCCACGACCGCGCCACCAACCTGTGGCCTCTGGCCCTGATCTCTTTCGGAGAGAGCTGGCACAACCTCCACCACGCCGACCCCACCAGTGCCCGGCACGGCGTCGACCGCGGCCAGCTCGACCCCTCCGCCGCCGTCATCCGCCTTTTCGAACGCCTCGGCTGGGTCAGGGACGTGCGCTGGCCCACCCCGGACCGTATCGCCGCCCGCCGCGCGTGAACCCGATGGACCGTGTCCCCTTCAGGAGTTCTCATGACACTCGCTCCCCCGCCCCCGCTCTCCTCGTCGTCCGGCGTCCGCCTGCGCCTGTCGGCCCAACCGGCACAGGGCCACATGCCCCGGCGCATCGACGGCGCGTGGTGGCCCCGCTCGACCGATCTGACGTCCGAACTGCCCCGGCTGCTGGGCGGACTGCCGCCCGCCTGGGGGCACGTCAGCAGCGTCCTGGTGGACGAGGCCGTTTGGGAGCCGTTCCCTGGTCGGCTGCTCGTCGCCGATCAAGTGGTACGTCTGCGCCGGACGACCAGTCGGCACGCCCCGTCCACCGTCTGTCTGTTGGCGCCCGGCCGCGGCCGATGGGACCTGCTGGTCGTACCGCCCGAGGTCACGGAGGCGGAGGCCGGGTGGCTCATGGACAGCATGGACACCGCCGCGAAGGACAGCCTGGGGTCGGGAACCGCTGTCCGTTGACGGTGTCTCTGTAGGACCGGCCGTGGGCTCGTGGCACCCCGGGGCACGTCTGCCGGGTGGTGCCGGAGCCGCCACCGTGCGTCGTGAAGTGGCCGACTCCAGCTGGGCCCACGGCGGTGCCGTCACGGATCGGTTGAAGGACGTCAGTGTCTTCGGTCCGGCACCGAGCGGCGCAGCCCGGAGCGGTGGAGGCCGGAGGCGCCGCGGTGACCACGACCGGGTGGGGCGGGGTGCTCGTTCCCCGTCCTGCGGCAGCCATGTTGGCCGGAGGCGGATTCCGTCCGGACCCTCGGCGGAGTAAGAGGGCTGCTCAGGAACTTCGGGAACTGAGGCCGGGGAGGAATTCGGATTCGTCGATGAAGGCGCGGGCGACATCCGAGAGACGGCGGTTGTGGGAGCGGGCGTAGGCCCTCAGGGTGGTGAAGGCCTGTTCCATGTCCGTGCGGCGGCGTTCGGCGAGTTTTCCCTTGGCCTGTTCGATCAGGACGCGGCTGCTGAGGGCTGTCTGCAACTGCTCGTTGAGGAGCGTGTTGCGCTCGGTGGTGCGTTGTTGCAGCAGGCTGATGGTGGCGACGTCTGCGAGCGCCTGGGCGAAGGGTGCGGAGGCGGGGCTGATGGGTGCCGGGGTGGCGTGGAAGAGGTTGAGGGCGCCGACGACCTCGTCGCGCAGGCGCATGGGCAGCGCCTGGACGGCGGTGAAACCGCTGCGCCGTGCCTGGGCGGTGAACAGGGGCCAGCGGGCCTCCTCGTCGCGCAGGTCGTGGACGGAGACCGCGATTCCGGTGTGGAAGCAGTCGAGACAGGGCCCTTCGTGGTTCTGGAGCTGGAAGAGTTCCAGAAGCCGCACCCGTTCGTCGGAAGCGGCCATGACGCGCAGTACACCGTCACGGTCGGCGAGCAGGACGCCCGCCGCGCTCGCGTCGAGCAGGTCGACGCAGCGGTCGGTGAGCAGGCGCAGGAAGTCCATGAGGTCGAAGTCGGCGACGAGACTGTCGGCGAGCTCGACGAACGTCCGGGCCATCAGCTGTTCCTTCATCGTGCACACCTCTGTGGATGGGGCGTGAGCATCAAGACTCCTCGTCGGGGGGTCGCGCCTCCGGCGGTCGGATGTCGGACGGAGCCGTGTCCGGGGGGAGGCGGAGCCGGTGGGCGATCACGTCGGCGGCGACCGCTGAGATCCGTGTCCCTCGGGCGTACGCGTGGGCGCGCAGCCGGATGAAGGCTTCCTCGAAGCCGACGTCGAGCTGGACCATGAGGATGCCGGTGGCCTGGTCGATCTCGGCGCGGTATCCGCCCAGGTCGTCGAAGGGGGCGGTGTCCGGCTGGTCGGTGCCGGGCGTGTGGGTGTCGAACGGGACACCCGTCTCACTGATCCGGGCATCGAGCAGAATCAACGTGGCGGCGTCGGCGAAGGCCATCGCATCGGCCACCTCCTCCGCGTCCAGTTCGACCGAGCTGCTGGAGTACAGGTCGAGTACACCGGGGCTGACGGCCCCGATCTGCAGGGGGAAGGCGAAGACCGCTCTGGCACCGGCTTCCAGGGCCGCGTCGGCGAACACCGTCCAATGCCGCTGGAGTTGACCGGCCAGGAGGTCGGGGCAGAGGACCGTCGAGCCGAGGACGTAGGCGTCCACGCTTGGTCCCTCGCCGAGGGTGAGCTGGAGTTCTTCCAGATGCTGACTGACAGAGTCCGTGCTGCACAGCGGATGACTCGCCCGGTCGCGAGACATCGCGGACATCCCGGCCCCGCCGACCGGAAGTGCCGCCACCGCCGCCGTACACACGTCGAGGACGCCGACTCGGGCGCCGCGCAGGGCCGCCTGCTCGGCCACGAGAGCCTGGATCCGCGCCGACCGGCTGCCGGGGGTCATGGCGACCACCGGGTCCAGGGACGGTGATCAAGTCCCACCGGCTTCAAAGCCGTTCGCACCCCCAAGGGGAGAACCAGCGTCAGGAGCACGGCCCCGTCGGCCGCCCTGCGCCCGTCTCCGACGTCCGTCCGATCCCAGCGGCGGGGAGCGGCCAGGACCGGCTGGTCAGGCCGGTCCGCCAAGACATCGACATCGATGGTGCGGCCGCCGTCGTGCGGGTATCGTTCCGCCGGCGTGTGCACCAAGGGCACCGATCGCAGGTCGATCTCGCCAGTCAGGGTGACCGGCGCCCGGTTGTCCTTGTCGTGCCGGCAGACGTTCAGGATCGGTGGAATACCCATGGGGCAGGGTGCCTCGGTTCACGAGACCGTACCGGGTACGCGGTACGGTCGTACGGTCGTGCAGGCAGGTGAATGACCGATCCAGCAGCCGATGTTCCGGAGCGTAGGACCCAGCCGGTTACCTCGGGATGCGCGGGGCGGGCGGACGGGTGATCCGCTCTCCGCAGGCATGTGGGCCAAGCAGTGGTGGCCCGCCAGGGTCTGGGACGTCCGTACGCAGCATAGTCCCGAGGCCGGTCTCTTGGTTGGTCCGGAGAGGGGCACCACGATGTTCACACCGCGGTGATCGGGTGGCTCCCATGCCGTGCCGGAGCGCTGATCGCAGGTGAAAGACCGTCAGCCCGGCAGTCGTCCCGCCGTACGGTCCGCTCCGCCGAAGAAGCCTCACCTGCCCCCGCGTTCAGCGGGGGAGATCTCCCGGTACCGCCTGAACACGAGCCGTGGTTCCTCGGTCTGCGCGTTGATGTCCAGGTTGCCGGCCGGTGAATGTCCACACGATCGATGCCGGTGCTCCGGATCGCGGGAAACTCCTGATTTCCGCGGGGTTCGGGCGAAACGGAGGGCGGAGGGCGCCACCCGGATGATCCGGAGTGGCATGGCCTACGCCGCAGGTCGACGCCCGGCTGTCTCCCTTGTCAACGCGGGCTCGGCATGCGGGAGTTCCGCGAGCCGGACAGGGGCCACTGGGGCGAACGGAGTCTCGGCGGGAGCGTTCACCGGCTCGGCCGGTGGCGTCGGCAGGATGCGGTCCTCCCACCAGGACAGGCCCATCACGGCGGCGAGCAGGACGAAGGGGGTCGAAGCGGGAACGATCAGCGCGTACATGTGTACCGCCTGCGGTGGTATGGGTGCGACGCGGCGGACAGCGCAAGGGTGCCCGTCTGAGGCGCATCGATGCCGCGTCAGGGTCCAGTGGCGACGGCGGGTGCGAGAGCGGCCCGTTGGAGACGGGACGGAGTCCGGCACTGATGCGTGAGGTGCGCCCCCGAAGGAGCGCGAGAGGTGATCGACGCTGCCGGGGACTCGGGCCGTACCACGCACGTTAGCCCCCGCCGCACTCCCCGGACAGGCGTCAAGTGGCCATCCGCTTCCGACCGCTTCCGTCGGACGCCGCGGACGTGGGGCGCTATCCGCAACCTCTTGAAAGGGCTACGCTGTGCGAACAGGCCCTGGCCCCCGGCAGTGATGGTTCGTTCCGCTCCGGGAAGGCCCGCCGTGTTCGTTCTGCTTCTCCTTCTGATCGTCGTCCTGTTCGGCCTCGGCTTTCTCAATCCCCTCTGGTGGGTGGCCGCGGTCGTGTTGATCTTCGGCGCCACCCGCTACGGCCGCGATCGCGGGGGAGGCTGGATCCGTGGCGACGGTTCCGATCTCAAGGGCTACCGGGACTACCAGCAGCGCCGGGACCGTCAGGACCGCTGGGACCGCCGCTACAGCCGTCAGAACCGGGCGCGCTGGAGGCGCGATGACCGTCGGGGCCACGAACGCCGCGGGTGATCGATGAACCGGCTTGGCGTCCAGAGGTTTCCGGAAGGTCGCGGCCCGGCCGGGACCGCCGGTGGGCTGTAACAACGACTCCGGCGCAAACACGCCGGAGTCGCCCTTCCGGGCGGCTGCACGTGAGAGTGAGCCAACCCACCATCCATGTTACTGCGGGTAGCGGTGTTGCGGTTCCTTCGGGGCCCAGGTGCCCTGGGCGCCAGGGCCCCTCGACGCGTTCCAAGGAGAGGCGCGACTGACAGCAGACGACTCGTTCGGCCCTCTCGATGACGACGACTGCCCCGCCTGCACCATGGGCCGGGCCGCCGACATGCTCGGCACCACCCAGGGCTTCCTCCGTGCCATCGGTGAAGCCCGCGGCAGCACCCCGCTGCGCTCCGAAGGCGGACATCGCCGCTACTCCCGCTGCAAGATGCGAATCGCCGCGCGCCCGGGAACTCGTCGACCACGGCACCCCGATCAAGGCCGCCTGCACCGCGGGGCCGGCCATCGACGGGAGCGCGGCCATGGTCGCAAACGTGTGCGTGGTCCTCACCTCCCCATCGGCTGTTACGGCAGCGTGGCGGTGACGAGCGGGATCCGTGGACGCGCGGGAGGTGCGACCGGACCGCGGGCCTCATGTCCTCCTTCGGAGTCCCAGACCGCCTCCACGGCCCGGTCGCTCTCGGACACGGTCCGCAGGCGCGCCGCCTCCTCCATCAGCCGGCTCGCGGTCGACGTGCCCAGGGGGTCGCTCGCGGCGGCCATCAGCCAGGCGGCTGAGACGGGGTCCGTCCGCGGCGGGATCACCAGGAGGTTCCAGCGGCCCATGTGGTAGGAGAACAGCAGTAGTTCATGTGGGTCCTGCTCGGCCAGGAAGCAACCCACGTTCACCACATGCCCGGCGACGGGCACCTTGCGTGGGACGACCGGCCAGTGTGTGGGATTCACGGTCACCCGGGTGATCCGCCCCCACAGCGGATCCAGTACGGCTGTCAGGGCGGGGAGTTCCGTCCCGAGATCGCGGACGCGGGGCCACCATGCGCCGTCCAGCAGGGCCGGAGCAGGACCGATGGGAGCGAGCGAGAGACGGAGAGAGGACGAGGAGGACCGGTCTTCGACTTCGAGTGTCGGCGGGAGGGAAACGGCCCCAGTCATGACGCGAACCCTGCCCCGGGCTGGTTGTCGACCGGCCCGGCATATTGAATCGCCGAAAACGACACGAGCGTGGAAGCCGGTGCGCGAGAAATCCTCGGTCATTTCACCGTACTCCTCGGATCAGCCGAACGGACCGTACGCTCAACCCGTCCCGTGCCGAAGCGTCTTGTCCACGGCGTGCGTCTTGTCCACGGCGTGCATCGCAGGGCGGCGAATCGGGCGGGCCGCCGCAAGTGACCACGACCGAGGCGCTGACGGAGGAACGGATCTCCGAACCGGCCCGTCCATCGGTCGGTGCAAAGCGTGGCGTGGGCTGTCCACCGGCGCCGTCATGATCGATTCCGCCGCCGTTGTGTGCACTTCGGAGGGACGACTGCCCGATCCCAGCGGCCCCTGCCGGGTGTGAGCGGGACGGCCGTGTGCATACGTCCACCACACCGATCCGGGTACCGCACAGGGCCGCCGGCTCGGCGACCAGCACCTGGATGCGGGCCGACCGGCTGTGGGGCCTCACCCAGGCCACCGCGTCCAGGCATCGTGCGCAAATCCCCCCGGTCTCGAGGAGGTTGGTCTGCCGACGGGAAGGATCAGCACCCGGAGCCGCGTGGCGCCGGTCGGCTTCCAGAACGCTCCCACGTCCAGCCATCCCCAGGAACGGAGCGTGTTGAGGGTGGGGTGATCGGCCCGGTCCACCAGGGTGGCGCCGAGTGACGCCCGGTGGTCGGCAAGCAGCCGCTCCTGCAACCGGAGAGCCACGTGCGCGTCCTGCGGGTGCGGGGGGATCAGGATGTCGGTGATCACGAAGATGCCGCCGGCCGCTGCGAGTTGTTCGACGCGGCGCGGTAGGGCTCGGTCGAACACGATCCACCCGAATGTGTCGCTGAGCATCGGGAATCCGAAAGCACATCCCACCAGTCCGTCCGTCTCCGCGACCACCATCGCGAAGCCCGGCCGCCGGATGTCGGCTGCGAGACGGTTCAGAAACTGCCGGCGGCTGGGACGGCAGTACGCATCAGGACGCGATGATGTCTCGTGGGAGTCCACATAAAGATCCGTCAGCTTCCCGCTCAGATCCTGTGCCAGCCCGCGGTTCACCCGACGTAACCGGACCGCTTCCCCAGTGGACGGTTCGCAGCCACGGGGCTTTCGTGGCTGCCCCCGCCCCGCCCATGCCGTCACGGCGCATCACCCGAGAGCACAGAGGCAAGCGGAACAGCCCGGCGCCGCGGGGTCTGGGCGGTCGGGGCCGGGACATCCCCGAGCGGAGGTGACGGATGCCCGAGCGGATCGTCGAAGAGCAGGAACCCGGAGCCGGTGAGGTCGAGGATCAGATCCAGTGTCGGTGGCGGGTGGTGCAGTCGCATGGTCCCGCCGGCCTCGGTGGTCTGCTGCGCGGCGTGGAGGAAGACGTTGAGGCCGGTGCAGTCGCAGAAGGTGACGGGGGTGAGGTCGATGTCGATGGTGCGGATGCCGTCGCTCAGACATCGCGCCAGTGCCGTGCGTACCAGCGGGGCCGATTCCAGGTCGATCTCACCGGCCAGGGTGATCAGTACCCGCTTCCCTCGGTCATGGCGGTAGACGGCGAGCTGCGGTCGGGGCATGATGCCTCGATTCGGTGGACCGTCCGGTAGCGGACGCGGTGAGGCCGGGGACCCCGGCCCCCATGGCGCGCTGCCGGCAGGGCGTGCGTTCGGCGGAGGCGGAGCAACGGCCGGTCCGACAGCACACCGGACCCGCCCAGTTCCTCCAGGGATGCGCCGGGTCACAGACGAAGAGTCCGCTCCCTGCAGCCATCTGTGTCGAGTAACGACAAGCCGCCAGGGTCTGGGACGCCCGAACAGCAGCATAGTCCTCGACCCGGTGCGGCGGACGGCCGACAGCCGTCCGTTCCTCGCACCCGGGCGACTCTTGGAGATGATGCCGTGCGAGTAAATCCGTGCCCTGCGTGATCCTTGGGCAGACAGCGCGAAGCACGGTGACCACCGCGGTCCGGCGTGGTCGACCGTGCACCGCACAAGCAGTCGGCTTCGCATGACGGAGCCGAACCGTTCGACTCTGCAGGCCGCACGGCCCCGAGCCGGGGAACCGAAGGTGACCCGCGGCCGGACAACCATCGCGGACGGAGCGGTCGAGAAGATCGCCGGGATTGCCGCACAGGAAGTCCCGGAGCCGACGCATTGGTCGGCGGATTCAAACGGCGTCGGCGCCGGAGTGCTGTCTGTCGAGACCTGGGTACGGATGCTCATCGATGCCGGATACCCCATCGGCGACGCGCAGGTTGAGATCGGGCGCATCCAATCGCGGGCCTTCGAGGCCGTAGTCCGGCGCTCCGATGCGACCGGAGACAGCGATGCGGTTCGCACGTACCTCGGGCTGCCGAAGCCGGACTCTGGAATTCCGTCCATTCCGGCGGCGCCGCTCGGCACGGATCACCGATAAGTAGGGTCAGGGTATGACCCATACAACCCCCGCTCCCCAGGCTCCTATTGACCCCGTAGGACTCGCCCGCGATCCGTACACCGTGTACGCACAGCTCCGCCAAGCCGGGCCCGTTCACCGGATCACTGGGACAGACGGGCTGCCTGCCTGCCTGGCTGGTGACCCGCTATGACGACGTACGCGAGGCTCTCGCCGACCCGCGGCTCTCCCTGGACAAGCGCAACGCTGCCCCCGGCGGCTACCGAGGCATGGCCTTACCGCCGGCGCTGGACGCGAACCTGCTCAACATGGATCCTCCGGACCACACTCGCATCAGGCGCCTGGTGAACCGGGCTTTCACTCCGCGTCAAATCGAACGGCTGCGAGAGCCGATCCGGCGCACCGCTGACCAGTTGCTGGACGCCGTTGCCGCCGCTGAACGCGTAGACCTGATCGCCTCGTACGCTGCGCCGCTGCCGATCACCGTGATCTGCGACTTGCTCGGCATAGGCCCGGCCGACCGGCTCGACTTCCGTTCATGGACCGACACGCTCGTTGCTCCCGATCCGACGCGGCCGTCCCTCGCCAAGGAAGCGGTCGGCAGCATGCTGTCGTTCCTCACCCGGCTCATCGCCGGCAAGCGAACCGCTCCGACCGATGACCTGCTCTCCGCGCTGATCGCCGTGCGCGACGAGGAAGACCGGCTGAGCGAGGACGAGTTGATGTCCTTGGCCTTCCTCATCCTGTTCGCCGGGTATGAGAACACCGTTCACCTCATCGGAAACGCGGTCCTGGCCCTGCTTCGCCACCCCGATCAGTTGACCGAGCTGCGGGCCGATCCCACGCGCATGAGCGCGGCGGTGGAGGAGCTGGCCCGATACGACGGCCCGGTGCCTCTGGCCATCCGCCGGTTTCCGACCGAGGACGTCACCATCAGTGGTGTGACCATCCCCGAGGGCGAGACGGTCCTGCTGTCCCTTGCCGCTGCCCACCGGGACCCGAACCGCTTCACCGACCCCGACCGCTTCGACATCGACCGCGACGCCACCGGTCACCTCGCCCTTGGCCACGGCATCCACTACTGCCTCGGCGCTCCTCTGGCCCGCATGGAAACCGAGATCGCGCTGGCCGCGCTCCTTGACCGCTTCCCCGACGTGGCCTTGGACGTGTCGCCAAGCGAACTGCAATGGCGGCCTTCGATGCGATCCCGCGGTCTGCTTCGCCTTCCGGTCCGCACCGGCACGATCAAGGAAGCCACTACGGCTCGATGACAGGGAGCGCGGCGGAGAGCAGGACGGTGAGCCGGGAAGGCCGCCGGGCCGATCGACCGTCAGGCCGGCGGCCGGGTCAGACCGTGCGCGTGCTCATGCTCGGGCCCAGGCCAGTCCCCGTACGGGCGCCGATGCCGTCCGCGGACTCGGTGGACGTCAGACGTTCTCGCGCCGCGGCCCGTACCTCGGGCGTCTCCATCGGGTCGTCGCGCAGGGCAGCGATCCGCTCCAGCGTCTCCGGAACGGCCGGCGCCGACGCGATCGCGGTCAGTCGTGCCGTCTCCTCGCAGTCCCAGAGGGACTCGGACCAGGCGTGGTCCAGGCCGCCCCGGTCGATGGCGGCCAGGGCCTTCAGATACGCGGTCCGCTCGTACGAGTGCGGGGTGTGGAGCCAGAAGCGCCGCAGGTAGGGCAGCGCTTCGGCGGCGTCGGGACCGAGAAGGGCCAGGCGCCGGGCCGTCCGGTCGGGGCCGCACCAAGCGGGCGCCGACCACTGCCCGGCCAGTTCTCGTACGAGCTTCGGCAGGTCCTCGGGGGAAGGATGGTCGGCCAGGACGTCCGCTCCGAGCTCGGCCAGCCACGGACGGCGGTCCTTCGCCCAGCCACGCGCTGCCGGTACGGCGAGGGTGTCGAGGCGTTCGACCGCGCGCCTGAGCAACGGCAGGGGCCGACGGCCGTCCGTGGTGCCCAGTGAGGGAACCAGCGGGAGCAGTCTCTCGTCGGGCTCCCTGCGGTTCAGCGCGCGCAGCGCGTCGAACTTGGCCTCGTCCGCGGTGCGTTCGTCGCGGAGCAGGGTGAGCAGTTCGCCGGTGCCGAGTCCGTCCAGGGTCGGCCGGGAAACGGGCGGGCGGTTCCGTACCTCGATCCCGAACCGGGTCCACGGTTCGAAAAACCACGGCAGTTCCGGTTCCTCGCCGATCCGGGCGCGGGCGATGTCACCGAGGTCGTCCCACCACTCGGTCGGCCAGCCGATCGAGACCGACTCCAGGACGCGGGCCCAGTGCGCGCCTTCGCGGATGTACGTACGCAGCGCTTCCCTGGCCGCTTCCGAACCCGAGAGGGCCAGCAGTTCGAGGACGTCACAGGCCCGTAGACAGGTCTCCTCGTCTCCCGCGAGCTGGCGCACGACCGGGGTGAGGGACAGGCCCAGATCGCGGACGAGCCGGGCCAGATACAGGCAGCGGTCGTCGACGTCGTCCCAGCGCCAGTCACGGCGGATGCCGTCGTACACGAACGCGGCGGCTTCCTGCGGGTCCCGGAGCGCCCGCACCGCGCCGAGGCCGCGCCCCCGTTGCAGCAGACCTTCCAGGGACTCGATGCGGGCGTACACCATCTCGTGCTCATCACTCATCATCTCGACCCTGCCCGATCGCCTGACGGATCGCCAGGCGTTTTCGCCGCCGACGGAATCACTCCGGGCCATGGTCCGGCGGCGAGCGCTCGCGGATTCCGCCAAGGTGGCCTGCCGTACATTCGGTCCATGACGTCCCTGGCGCACGCCACCGCACCCCGCCCCGAGCCCCGATGAGCGGCTGGTGGCCCTACCTGGAGGAACGGACCCGCCAGGACGTCGACGCGAACGTGCTGCGCGATCGCCGGATCGCGGCGGTGAAGGACGTGTGGGTGGCGCTGCGCCCGCTGGGGCTGGGCCTGCCCGAGGCGGAACAGGTGGTGCACGCGCGGTACGAGGCCCTCGGTGACCGCGTACGGTACCGACCGCCCGACCCCCTCGACCTCCCCTCGCTCGCGGCCCGTGCCGCGGCCTTTCCGGGCAGGATCGCCGCGGTCGAGGCACTGTGGGACGGCGACACCGTGCACGACTGGTTCGTGGTGCTCGTCGCGGTCCTGGACGACCCGGCCGGGGACGGACACCTGGCGATCGTCCATCAACGGCGCGGCGGGCCCCGGCCGGGCACGGCCGCCACGGAGGCGGGCCGGGCACTGGCGGACTTCCTGGGGGTGCCGTTCCACTTCGCTTCCCCGGACGTTCCCGACGACGAGGCACCGCGCTGGCGAACCTTCGGGAGCTCACCGGGTCCCCGGACCTAGACTGGGGCGGCGCACGAGTGAGGCCGTGAAGTGAGCGGGTGAAGGCTGTGACCGGGAACGCCGGTGGTGTCGAGGATCCTTCCGCCGAGGTTCTCGCCGACGCGGCCGCCGCGTTCGGGCTGCTCGCCTCCTCGGCCCGGCTGCACCTGATGTGGGCGCTGTCGCAGGGCGAATGTGACGTCACGCGTCTCGCCGACCGGGTCGGCGGCGCGCTTCCGGCGGTCAGCCAGCATCTGGCCAAGCTGAAGCTGGCCGGTCTCGTGCGGTCCCGCCGCGAGGGCCGACGGCAGGTCTACTACGTCGACGACCCCGACATCGTCACCGTGGTGCGGGTGATGATCCGGCAGCTCACCGCGCGCTCGCGATGAGTGCGGCCACCGTCCGGTTGCGGAAGGAGCACGCTTCCGCGGCTGCTCGCCGGCCCCCGCGTGGCCGGATCCCTGGGCAGCCGCGGAACGGAAAGGCCCGATCCGACGTCTCCCTTCAGGAGAAGGTTCCATCAGGCGTCCCACCGGTGACATGAGATGCCTCACGCGTGAAACGCCGGAGGTTTCCTGCCGACCGGGCCGTCACTTTGTTAGATTGCGCAACTACGCAACCCGGATAGAAGCCCGCTTCATCCGCCCGTAGACCGCAGTACCGGCCGCCGTACCTCTGAGGGACGGGGCTGACGGGCCCGACTGTTCATGGGAGTGGGAGATGAGCGACCCGCGGGACGGCTCGGGCGGCCAGGCGACACGCAACCGGACGTCCCAGGTGCCAGGACAGCGCACCACGCGGACTGACGGGACCGGACTCCCGGGCGACCGGTTCACGTCCAGAGGCACCACCCGCTCACACGGCGGCAAGCGGGCGCACCGGGGGCGCGGCAGGCGGGTGCTGAGGACCGCCGGGATATGTGTCGCGCTTCTCGTGCTGGGCACGGCGGGCGTCGGCTGGTGGTTCTACGAGCACCTGAACGGCAATATCGACACCCTCCCCCTGGACGGCAAGGGCGGCACGGAGAAGGCGGACGCCTTCGGCCGTACCCCGATCGACATCCTGGTGATGGGCTCGGACGGCCGGACGAGCAAGGCGGACTGCAAGCTCGGCGGCGGCTGCGCCCGGACCGGGGTGCAGACCGGCAGCAACGCCGATGTGCAGATGGTGGTGCACGTGTCCGCCGACCGCTCCAACGCGACCGTGATGAGCATCCCGCGCGACACCATGACCCGTGTCCCGGCCTGCAAGGACAGCGAGACCGGAAAGTCGACGGCCGGCTACTACGGCCAGATCAACAGCGCGCTGCAGTACGGCCCGGCCTGCCAGGTGGCCACGGTCCACCAGCTCACCGGCATCCCGATCAGCCACTTCGTCAAACTCGACTTCTCCGGTGTGGTCAAGATGTCCGACGCCGTCGGCGGCGTCTCCGTGTGCGTCAGCGACAACGTGTACGACACCTACTCGCATCTGAAACTGTCCAAGGGCAGCCACACGCTCCAGGGCGTCGCGGCGCTCCAGTTCGTCCGTTCCCGGCACGGCTTCGGCGACGGCAGCGACCTGGGCCGTACCGTCTCCCAGCACATCTTCCTCAGCGCGATGATCCGCAACTTCAAGAGCGCGGGCACCCTCACCGACCCCAGCGCCGTGTACCACCTCGCCGACGCCGCCACCAAGGCGCTGACCGTGGACGAAGGCCTGGGCACCGTGAAGAAGCTGATCGGGCTCGCCTCGGACCTGGACAAGGTCCCGACGAAGCGGATGACGTTCACGACGATGCAGACGGCCCCCGACCCGCTCGACAAGAACCGTGTCGTGGTGGGGGCGGGCGCGAAGAGCCTTTTCGCGACGATCGCCGACGACAAGTCGCTGACCACCGCGTCGGGCAAGAAGTCCGCGGCGGCCTCCGCGACCAAGAAGCCCGGCGCCTCGGCCGTGCCCGCCTCGCAGGTCGCCGTGACCGTGGAGAACGGCACGGGGATCACCGGCCGAGCCTCCGTCGTCGCGGCCGCGCTCACGGGGAAGGGCTTCAGCCCGGAGACGACCACCACCAACGCCCCGGTCTCGGCCACCACCACGACCCTCACCTACGGCACCGGTCAGAAGGGCGAGGCCCAGACGGCCGCCAAGGCCCTCGGGCTGTCCGCCTCGCATCTGAAGCAGGGCACGAGCCCGGGCCTGGTCCTGGTGGTCGGCGGCGACTGGCCCAGCGGAACCACCTACCCCGGCGGATCGTCGTCGTCCGCCTCGGACGACGGCAAGAACGCGGTCGCCGACGCCCACGCCTCCACCGCCGACGAGGCCAAGACCTGTGCGACGGTCAGCCCCTTCAAGACGGTCAGCCTCAATGGAGTCCCCATGACTCCGGCGCAGGCCTACGCGGCGGCCCGTGACAAACCGGACTCCGACGAATGAGGGGGCCCGTCGCTCAGGAGTCGGCCACTCAGGAGTCGGGGGAGTTCCCGTCGCCGAGGGGCCACGATTCGATGTCGCGGTAGTGGATCGGTCCGCTGCTGCGGCCGACGTTGCTGCCGACCAGGTGCAGACGTTCGGCACGCCACTCGCGGCCGGTGAACCCGGCGAGTGTCTGGGCGATCTCGCCCGTCGAGGACCGGTCTCCTCTGCGGGCGCGGGCCAGCGTCAGATGGGGGCGGAAGGGCCGTTCCTCGAAGACGACCCCGCAGTCCTTCACGGTCGTCCGCACATCCGTGGCGAGCACGTGCAGTTCGTCGAGGTCTCCGTCGATTCCGCTCCACAGCACACGGTCGTCGAAGTGGCCGCTCCCGCGCAGTGCCAGGGACGGGGGCCGGCGGGCCGCCGCGAGGCCGGCGAGAGGCGGCCGCAGGAGAGGAATCGTCCCGACCGGCAGCTCCCCCAGGAACGCCAGGGTGATGTGCCAGTCCTCGATGCGGTTCCACCGCATGTGAGGGTGGGTGCCGTAGGCGGGGAGCAGCTCCCGGGCCAGCTCTTCCTTCGCGTGGTCGGGCGGGGCGAGGGCGATGAACACGCGGACGGTCGCGGGTGGAGTCTGATCATGCACAGCAGACTTCATACCGCACCTTCCGGCGGTGCCGACGCCCTCGCCGTGTGCCGTGGACCACGCCCGGAACCTCAGCCCTCCTCGCGCAGGCCCCACGGCGAGCCGTACTCGTTGAGCAGGTCGAGGAAGGGGCGGGGCGGCAGGGCCTCCGGGCCGAGGACGCCACTGGCCGACCAGGCTCCGCCCGCGATGAGTTCGAGGGCGATGACAGGGTTGATCGCGGTCTGCCACACCACCGCCTGGGATCCGTACTCGCGCATGGACCACTGGTTGTCGACGACGTGGTACAGGTAGACCTCGCGGGCCGAGCCGTCCTTGGTCCCCTTGACCCAGGTCCCCGCACAGGTCTTGCCGGTCATGCGGTCGCCCAGCGTGGCCGGGTCGGGCAGACAGGCGGCGACCACATCGCGCGGAGAGACCTCCACAGGTCCGTTCTCCGAGGGGACGGTGACCTTCTTGGTGGAGTCCAGACCGAGCTCGTGGAGGGTCTTCAGCTTGGCGATGAAGTCGTCGCCGAGGCCGTACTTGAACGTCACCCGGCGGGCGTCGACCCAGCGGGGGATGAGCAGGACCTCCTCGTGCTCGACGTTGACGCACTCCACCGGACCGATGCCCTCGGGGAAGTCGAAGACCTCCGGCTCACTGAAGGGGGCCGTGGTGAACCAGCCGCGGTCCTTCTCGTAGACCACCGGGGGATTGAGGCACTCCTCGATGGTGGTCCAGATGCTGAAGGACGGGGCGAAGTCATAGCCCTCGACCGTGAGGTCGGCGCCGTCGCGGACACCGATCTCCTCGATCTCGTCGAAGAGTTCGTCGGCCGCGTACCGGGCGAAGACGTCCGACAGGCCCGGCTCCACGCCCATGCCGACCAGAGCCAGCCGTCCGGAGCGCTCCCAGGCGTCGGCCTGTTCGAACTGGGCGTCGCCGAGCTTGACACCGCACTGCTCGTGCGGGTCAGTGGCGTGCGGCGCGGACAGGGACATCGCCATGTCGAGGTAGTGCGTTCCCGCGGCGCGGGCCGCGTTGAACAGAGGCATCACGAACCGCGGATCGGTCGCGTTGAGGAGCGCGTCGCACCTCTCCTCGGTGAGCGCACGGCGTACCGCGTCCTCGTCGGTGGCGTCCAGGCGCAGTGCGCTGAACCGGCCCCCGTGCTCCTTGAGCGCCGCCACGGCCGCCTCGGCGCGGGCGAGGTCGTAGTCAGCGACGACCATGTGGGTCAGGAAGTCACGGCGGGCCGCGATCCGAGTGACGGCGGTGCCCACGCCGCCCGCGCCCACGAGAAGTACTCGCATGTCACACACCTTTCGTCGCCGGAGACGAACGCCTCCGGGCTGGACAGATGCAACGGGATGTCCTCGGTTAAGGTCAATAATGTTGGCATAAGGATCGTCGGCGCGCGGTGAGCAGGGAGGGTCGGCATGGCGAAGCAGGTGGTGCCGGAGACGGAGCGGCGCAGACGCCGGCCGACCCGGCAGGGCACGGTGCTGTCCGAGAAACTGATCGTGCAGACGGCGTTGCGGATGCTGCGGGAGCACGGCAGCACCGGACTGACGGCGCGCAGACTCGGTACGGCACTGGGTGCCGACCCGAGCACCCTCTACCGCTACTTCGCCGGACTGGACGACCTGACCAGGGCCATCGGCGAGGAGCTGACGGGGCGGGCGCTGGACACCTGGACGGCCACCGGGGAGTGGCGGGCCGACCTGCGCGCGCTCGGCCGGGCCATTCACGCCTCCTACCTCGCCCATCCCCAGGCCGCCGTGCTGACCGCCAGCCGGGTCACCGGCCGGCCGCGGGAGATCGCGGTGGACGAGACGATCCTGGGGATCCTGCGCGGCGCGGGCTTCCCGGACGTGGACGCGGTCGTCGTCTACCACGCGTTCATCGACCTCACCCTGGCCTTCGCGGCCCTGGACGCCGGGTCGCTGGCGCTGACGGACGAGGCCCGCGTGGCGGACGAGGAGATGTGGCAGTCCACGTACGCCGAACTGCCCGCGGACACCCACCCGCACATCGCGGCCACCGCGCGGCTCCTGGCCGGGCGGATGACCCACAGCGCCTACCCCGTCGTCCTCGACACCTTGCTGAACAGCGCGGCCGAACAACTAGCCTGGGCCCGCGCCCGCCGCTACCCCGACGCGACAAACCCGCGAAAACCCTGAGACGGAGGCTTATGCCAACGCTGCGGGAAACGCGTTTCGGTCGACAACTCCGCGGGAGGCTCTATGGACACCGTGAGAACAGACATGCTCTGATTCCCAGGGTTGATCTCCTCGGGTGCGGGTCCAAGACCTGTGCCATTCCGCACCGCCGCACCGCCGCACCGCCGCACCGCCGCACTCCCGCACCGCCGGAGGATGCCGCAGCCCGAACACTGCTCGCGAGCGGCACGGCATCTCCGGGTCTCGACCGGCACAGGGGGGCGAGCCTCCCTGCTGAGAGCAGAACGGATGCGCGTATGACGACCGCGTCAAGGACATCAGAGACCGCGAAGGCGTCGAGGGCGTCGAGAAGGCGACGGCTGAGACTGGTACGACGGCGGGTGGGCGTCGCCGCCGCGCTCGCCGTGTCCGCCGCCATGACACTGACCGGCGCCGACTTACCGGCCGCCGGTGACGCGCACACCCTGCGCGTCCCGGTCGTCTCCTCGGGGAACGCCCGCTTCGAAATCCTCTCGCCCACGCTGATCCGTACCGAATACGCGGGCGATCAGAAGTTCACCGACGCACCGACGTTCAACGCGATCGGCCGCGACGGGTTCGAGCCGGCCGCGTACAGCGCGACCACATCCGACGGCTGGCTCACGATCAGGACGAGCGCGATGAGCCTGCGCTACAAGGTCGGCTCAGGCCCCTTCACCGCCCAGAACCTCTCGACGCAGTCGGTGGCGGGCGGCACCCCCGTGACCGCCGCTCCCTGGCAGCGCCTGACGTGCGCGCTCGGCGCCCTGTGCGAGGCCGAGAGCCTGCGTCTCGACGGGGCTTCCGTCGCCTCGGACCACGTCGGCCACACCGGGAGCGGATTCGCCGCCGGATTCGAGGGCACCGGCAGCTCGGCATCCGCTGACATCGATGTCAAGGACGCCGGGACCTATCAGTTCGACCTGAGCTACGCCAACTCCCGTGGCGGAGACGGTCAGACCCGCACCCGTACGCTCACACTCACCGTCGACGGCGGTGCGCCGCAGACGATCTCCCTGCCGGTCACGGCGAACTGGGACACCTGGAACACCACGTCGGCGAGCGTCCCGCTGGGCGCCGGTCACCACACCCTCGCGCTGACCAGGACCGCCGCGGACTCCGGCGATGTCAACGTCGACAGCGTCGCCCTCGTCCGTCCCGGCGACAGCTACCCGCCCGTCTCCAGCACCGCGATCCTGGACTGCGCGTACGGCACGAGCTGCGAGGCCGAAGCCGGACGTATCGGCGGTACGGCGATCACCGCCACCGACCACCAGGGATACGCGGGCGGTGGCTTCATCGGCGACCTCCACCAGGGATCGAGTCTCACGACCCACGTGGTCGGCGTGCCCGCCGGCGGCGTCCACACCCTCCGGGTCCGGTACGCCAACGGCGTCGGCGGCGACGGCCTCCACCAGCAGCGCACCGCCACCGTGTCCGCCGCCGGCACCAGCACCACCCTGACGTTCCCGACGACGAAGGACTGGGACGACTGGCAGACGGTCTCGGTGCCCGTCACGCTCACCGCGGGGACCGACGACATCACCCTCAACTGCCCCGGCACGGCGAGCTGTCACATCAACGCGGACACCGTCTCGGTGGCCGCCTCCGGCACGACCGCGCCCCCGCCGCACATCGCGCTCGGCGGATACCGCCGAGGCCTCGACGGCGTGACCGGCAACGAGAAATCCGTACCCACCACGCCCGGTCTGCTCAACCGGGACGGCTGGTACCTCCTCGACGACACGTCGTCAGCGGTGTACGACGCCGCCGCTCACCGGGCGACCCCCCGCCCCGACCACGGCGGCACGCCCTACCAGGACGGCTACGTCTTCGGCTACGGACACGACTACAAGCGGGGACTCACCGACCTGGCCGCGCTGACCGGCCCACCCGCACTCCTGCCGCAATGGGCCTACGGCGTCTGGTACTCGGAGTACATCGACCGCACCGCGGCGGACTACGAGAACACCATCCTCCCGGCGTTCCGCGCCGAAGGAACACCGCTGGACGTCCTGGTGACCGACACGGACTTCAAGGCCGTGAACACCTGGAGCGGTTGGGAGATGGACCCCGCGAAGTTCCCCGACCCCCAGGGCTTCTTCGACTGGTCCGCTTCGCAAGGACTGCACAACACACTCAACGTCCACCCCAGCATCCTCGCGTCCGATCCCCAGTTCGCCCAGGCGCAGGCCACGGCCAAGGGCAAGCTGACCAAGGGGGGTTGCGCCTCGGGTGCCGCCGTCGAGAACAACTGCTACACGTTCGACTTCGGCGACCCGGACCAGCTCAAGGCGTACATGGACCTGCACCGGACCATGGACCGGCAGGGCAACGACTTCTGGTGGCTCGACTGGTGCTGCGACGCCTCGCAGTCGTCGCTGCGGGGCGTCACACCCGACGCGTGGATCAACCAGCAGTACGCCACCGCCAGTTCCGCGAACCTCGGCCGCGGCTTCGTCCTCTCCCGCGCCTACGGCTCGTTGCAGGCGGCCGGGTACAGCGGCCAGCAGGGGCTGCCGACCGGGCCGTGGGCCGACAAACGCAGCACCGTCCACTTCACCGGTGACACCTCCTCGACCTGGGGCGCGTTGAAGTTCGAGGTCGGCTACACCCCCGGGGAGTCCGCCGCGACCGGCATGGCGGCCATCACGCACGACATCGGCGGGCACAACGACACGACAGGGCTGACCGGTTCGGAGAAGTACACCGAGGGCGGGCAGAGCCGCACCACGCACAAACTCCCCGACGACCTGTACGCCCGCTGGGTCCAGTTCGGTACGTTCCAGCCCGTCGACAGGCTGCACAGCAACCACAGTGACCGGCTGCCCTGGCAATACGGCTCCGCGGCACGGCAGTCGGCCGACACATTCCTCAACCTCCGCGAGAACCTGGTGCCTTACACGTACACGCTCGCCGAGGAGGCGAACCGCACCGGCGTGCCCATCGTCCGCCCCACCTACCTGGAGTACCCCGACGAACCCCAGGCGTACGCCACCGCCGGCAGCGAGTACTTCTACGGCTCCGACATCCTGGTCGCCCCTGTGACCACGCCGGGAACCTCCGCCACCACCTCGGTGTGGCTCCCGCCCGGCCAGTGGACGAACTACTTCACCGGTGAGACCTACACCGGTGGGGGCACCCGGGACGTCACCACCGGTCTGGACTCGATGCCGGTCTTCGTCAAGGCGGGCGGCATCCTGGCCACCCGTACCCACGACGTGACCGGCAACGACAGGAACGCGCTGACCGACGTCACGCTCACCATCGCCGCCGGTCACGCCGGGTCGCTCCACCTGTACGAGGACGACGGCGTCACCACCCGAGTCACCACGCACAAGGGTGGGAGCGCCACGACGACGATCCGGTACCGGCAGAAGGGGCAGCGTCACACGGTGTCGATCGGTCCGGCACGAGGCTCCTTCTCCGGCCAGGTCAAGAACCGCCGCTGGACGATCGCCCTCATGGCGGCGCACGCACCCACCAAGGTCTCGGCGACCGGCGTGAACCTGTCCCCGCAGGCCTACCACTGGGACGCCGGCTCGAAGGTGCTGACGATCACGCTGCCCCGCCGCAGCGTGCGCGCCCCGATCACCGTCACCTATCAGTAGGAGTGCAAGTAACCTCCTGGAGCGACCCAGGTCCGGTCGCGGGGCGGCACCACACCGCTCCGCGGCCGGCCGCCTTCGACGGCCCGACCTGACGCCCACGCACCGCAGAACATGGTCCACAGGGGGTACCGACAGATGCAGCCGCCGCCGACACCGCCCGTGTCCCCAGCAGAAGCGCCGCCCGCGGCGACGCGGACCGAGCGACGACCCGTCCGGATCGGCGCTCTCGTACCTCTGACCCGGCCCGGCTGGGTGGAGGCGGGCCGCCATCTGCTCGTCGGACTCGAACTGGCCGTTCGTGAGGTCAACGGCACCGGCGGGATCGCCGGGAGACCCCTCGAACTGGTCGTACGGGACACCGCGGCCGACCCGCGCAAGGCCGCCGCGGCCGTTGACGAACTCGCCGAGCTGGGCGTGGCCGCCCTGGCGGGGGAGTATCACAGCGTCGTCGCGCGTGCCGTCGCCACGAGTGCCGATGCCCTCGGTGTGCCGTTCCTCTGTTCGTCGGCGGTTCTCGACACGCTGACCGAGCAGCCGACGCCATGGGTCGCGCGGCTCGCCCCGGCGCAGTCCCACGGCTGGAGGATCTACGCGGACTTCCTCCTCGACGCGGGCCACAGCCGCATCGCCGTGGCGGCCGAACCGAGTGTCTACTGGGCGTCCGGGGCCGGCATCCTGCGCAACAGCCTTGCCCCACAAGGCGGTTCCGTCGTCGAGCTCGACATGCGCGCGCTGACTCCCGCGGCCGTGTGCGACGAACTCGTCGGTCATGGATCGACGGCACTGCTTCTCCTGGTCGGGCATCCGGAGCCCGCCGTGTCCATCGTCGAGGCGGTCCGCCGCGACGAGCGGCTGCCCGGGATGATGATCGGCGCCCCGGCCGGGCAGCCGGAGTTCACCGAATGGGTCACGCGGTCGGGCGCCGACGGAATCGGCGTCCCGTTCCTGCGCTACCTGCCGGAGCGTCTGAGTCCCCTCGGCGCGCGCGTCGAGACGGCTTTGCGAGAAGGGCTGGGCCGGGCGCCCTCCTTCGTCGCCTTCGAGGGCTACGACACGGTCACCGTCCTCGCGGACATCCTGCGCTCCCAGGGCACGGACCGGGCGGACATCGCCGCGTCCTGGCCCGGTGTCGACGTCGAGGGGACCCGCGGGCGGATCCGGTTCTCCCGCGTGCCGGGCATCAGCGTCTGGCAGTGGTCGTGGGCGCCGGTCCAGGTCGTGCAGAGGGACGGGACCGACCTTGATCAGTTCCGGGTCCTGCACTCCGGTTGACTCTGGTCCGCTCGGGGTGGGAGGGCCCCGGCCGCCCGGCACGGCGGTCGCTTGCCGCGCCGGGCACTCCGGCGAGACCCGGACGGGCCGGGTAGTGGCCTCCGGACGACTCAGGCCGAGGGAGCAGCGGTGATGTTGACCATCCACTCGACGCCGAACCGGTCCGTGCACATGCCGAATGTGTCGCCCCACATCTGCTTCTCCAGCGGGACCGACACCTTGCCGTCGGCGGACAGCTTGGCCCAGTAGCCGCGCAGGTCCTCGGCGTCGTCGCCGCTCAGACTCACGGCGAAGTTGTTGCCCGCTGTGCGTTCCATCCCCGGCGGGACATCCGCGCCCATGATGGTGAAGCCGTTGGGGGCCTCCAGCATGCCGTGCATGATCTTGTCGGCGAATCCGGGCGGCGCCTCGGAACCGAAGGCGCCGAACTCGTTGAGCGCCAGCTCACCGCCGAAGACCTCCTGATAGAAGGTCAGGGCCTGCCTGGCGTCACCGGAGAAGCTGATGTAGGGATTGAGACGAGAGCCCACGGAAGATCCTTTCGTGACGGTACGTCAGAGATGCACCCTAGCCGTGACGCGCTCGGCTGCCAGGCATCCGACCCCGGCGGCGCGCGCTGATTCAGGCGCGTTCGGCGGTCTTCGCGCCCTCCGGTTCCTCAGGAGCGAGTGGCGAACTTCCTGGTCCGGCAGTGTGCGGGTTCTCTCCCGCCGTGGTCATCAATGATCCTTTCCGCCAGTGGATCGATCACCGCCTGACGAGCGGTGTGCGGCTCTCCTACCGTCGACAGTGATCCGCCGGCCGTGGCTCACCTGACCCGACCGCGGCCGGCGGACGGGTGTGCCGCCGCATGCCCGCGCTCACCGTGGCCCGGGTGTCCGCGCCAGGCGAAGAGGGAGAGATCGTGACACTCATCCGTAGATCCGTAGATCCGTAGATCCGTAGATCCGTAGATCCGTCGCCCGGGTGGCGCGGCGCCGTGGGACTGCTGGCCACCGCCCTCGCCACGGGGGGAGGTGTTGGCCCGCCGGGTCCTGTGAGCACGGCACTTGCGACGCGGCGGAGTCCTCGCCGGCCACGGCGACAGCGTCTTAGGAGGGTGGCCACGCGTACGATCAACCCGTTCCCCCTCGCAAGGAGTTCCGCCCGGTGACCGCAGTCGTCCCGCCGCCGCGACCCGTGGCCGGTCTCATCCGCGTGCAGCGGCTCACCCGCGTCGAGGACGGCGAGGAGTTGAACGCACTCTTCTGGCGGGCGGGCGCCGGATGGCGGATGGTCAGCAGCGCGGTCCTGGGCGGCGGCATCGCGGAACGCGAGTGGGTCCTGAACGCTCAGGTCTCCCACGGCTACCGGCGCACCGACCCGTCCCGGCACCTCGCCGAACTGGCCCGTGCCGTCGGCGCGCGGGGGCCGGGGGTCGGGCTGATGACGGCCGCCGACGTCACCCGGTACGCCGACGCCCACGACAGCGGCGTGGAGGCGGTCGTGACGGCCGGACTGGGGGTACGGGGCTGGGCCGCCGCCCCCGCCGAAACCCTCCACCATCCCGCGGCGCCGGGCACGATCAACATCGTCGCCGCGCTTCCCGTGGCACTCGGTGACGCCGCTCTGGTCAACGCGGTGAGCACGGTCACGGAAGCCAAGGTGCAGGCTCTGCTCGACGCCGGGTACGACTGCTCCGGCACGCCCACCGACGCCGTGTGCGTCGCGGCCCGTACCCCGCGTCCCGGGGAAGAGGCGCACGCCTTTGCCGGGCCCCGCTCCCTGTGGGGTGCCCGTCTCGCGAGGGCCGTGCACGCGGCCGTGCGCGCGGCGGCCGCCGGGGCGTGATCTTGGTCGCCGGGCCGGAGGGCGAACGCCCACAACAAATCTCCGGCAGTGCAACCGTTCAGCCCGTGAAGATGTCTACGCTAGTGAAATAGTGTGTCCCCTTCACCAGGAGCAACTGGGGGCGTCATGCATCATCACCCATCCCGCGCAGCCATTGTCGCCGGCACCGTTCTCGCCGCCGTCGGCGCCACGATCCCCGCCTCCGTGGCCGCCACGCCGAAGGCGGCCGCCACGCCTACGTCACCCGCCCGTGTGGTCAATGCCCGCTGGGCCGGGCACTGCACCTACGACCGGCTCGTCATCGACATCCAGGGCGGGACTCCGTCCGTCGCCGTGAGCCGGGTCAGCACCCTCCGCTACGACCCTTCCGGCAGGAAGGTCCCGCTCGCGGGGAAGTACTTCCTGAACATCAGGCTCTCTCCCGCGGTCGCGCACAACAGCGCGGGCAACTCCGTGTACCGGGGGCCCAAACTGGTGAAGATCCCGTTGTACAAGCTGAAGGGCCTGGCGCTGACCGGGGACTTCGAAGGAGTCGTCTCCTTCGGAACCGCGTTCCAGACCAAGCCCTCGTACAAGGTGCTCAAGCTGCACAGCCCCGAGCGCGTGGTCGTGGACTTCAGCCACACCAACCGCTGCGGCTGACGGCTGACTCGGACGGGGGGGGGGGGGGCGGGGCGCGGGGGCGCGGGGGGGCGGCGGGGCGCGCCCCCACGCACAGGGGGCGGGGGCGCCGCGCGCGCGGCGCGGCGCAGCGCG
>NZ_JBHYXD010000021.1:63774-76546 GCF_042751995.1 Streptomyces sp. NPDC059371
GTGTGGTTCCTCCCGCACCAGCCGGCGCGGGGGGGGGGGGGGGGGGCGCGCGCCCGCCGCCCCCCCCCCCCGCCCCCCCCCCCCCCCCCCCGCCGTTCACGCCCAGTGTTCGCCTGGGTGCCGACCGCTGAGGCGCGCAGGTCGCACAGGTGCTCCGCCCCACTCGTCTCCCGCCGCGTCCCACTGTTCCCTTCTCGTCCGCCAACACCGTCGTGCAGACTGCTCGTTGACGTGCAGACGAGGGCGGGGGGAGCCGGTCGTGCGGCAGGATCTGGTGGTCAACCTCGTGGCCTCGCTGCTGGCGTTCGGCGTCGGCTGGCTCGGCCGTGCTCTTGTCCACTACTACCGGACGAGGATGCCGGCGGCGCGCGTGTGGCGGCTGGACCGCGGCCGACGTGTGGTGATGGTCGTAGGGGAGTCGGGTGGGTCGACCTCCGCGTACCCGAAGATCCCGGAGACCGACGCCCTCGCGGCCATGAACCTGCGGCAGTTCCTCTCCCAGGACCTGGGGCTGCACGAGGCGGCGACCGTCAGGGCCAGAGCCTTCGCCATGGCGTCGGACGCCGAGGAGAACCTGGTCGTGATCGGCGGGCCGGTGCACAACGGCATCTGGACACTGCTCACCGACCGGCTCGAACCGCCGTACGTGTTCCGGCAGTTCCCCGAGGAGTACCGCATCGTCGCCGTGGACAGCGGCGAGGAGTACGGCGAGTCGGACGTGGACACGGCGACCCTCGTGGACCACGCCGTCGTCGTGCTGACGCACAACCCCTTCGCGGCGGGGAGCCGCCTGATCATGATCGCGGGCTGCGCCCTCCTGGCCACCTCGGGAGCGACCCAGCTCTTCGCCCGCGGTGAGATCCGAACCCTGGCCAAGGCGTACGACACGACGTCGCCGCTGGCACTCGTGGTGCGCGTGGAGAGTGTCGGCGGATACGTGCGGCGGCCCGAGGTCGTGGCGGCCGCCAATTTCACCCAGGCCCCGGCCACCCGCCCCGCTCCGGCCACGCGCCCTGTCTGACCGCCTCGGCCCGGCCGACAGCCCTGCCGTTATGGGCTTCTGCCACGTGGTTGCCGGGCGCGAGCGTCCGGCAACCACGACCGAGGCCCTCGCGAACGAGGGGTGGTTCAGGACACCACGGGAGCGACGTCCGTGACCTCGCTCAGCCGGACGGTGCACAGCCCGCGGGACTCGCTCTTCACCTCCGTCACCCTGAGCTGGGTACCTGGCGTAAGGATGTATTCCTCCTCGCCGGTGAAGGCGGAGAAGCGCTTGATCCCGACCGCCCGGGCCGGCGTCACCTCGAAGAGAGTTCGCTTGCCGCGACTGCCCAGGAACGCCCTGGCCACCGTCAGCTCGGAGGTACAGGAGGAGACGCCCCACCAGGTCACTGTCTGGCCCACCGGGTACTGCGCCCGAAGGTCCAACGACACTCCGCGCCACAGCGGTTGTGTGTAGGCCGGCAGCTTCGAGACCGCCGAGAACAGCAGCCGCAGGTACGGCAGGTAGGGCATGACCCTGGTGCGGTCGGGTGAACGCAGAACGCTGTTGATCTCGCGGTAGAACGCCGACTCACAGGTGTAGAGGTGGAGCGCGGCGATCGCGTCGGCGGACGGGCCGCCGTCGGACACCTGGTCTGCCCGCCGCTTGCCGAAGTCGCGGGAGCGCTGGATGTGCCCGGCGAGCCCTGACAGCGCCGCGGAGACCGGGGCGACGGCGTCCTGGAAGTCCATCAGCGGGGTGTCGAAGACACCGGTGATCGCGGGCAGGACCAGGCCCTCGTCCTTGACGCTGGTGAGGCGTTCCAGGTATAGCTGGTGCAGGTTCATGGTCGACTCGATGAAAGCACCCATGCGCGCCGCGACGCCCCCGTCCGCATCGCCCGCGCCGACCATCGTCCCGTTCCACCCCTTGCTCGGCAGCCAGTCGATGCCGTCGGCGCCCAACGAGGCCAGAGCGTCGTTGACCTGGGTGAAATGGTCGCCCTCGCAGAAGATGTCGCCCTGTGCCGCCGGGTTGGCGTGGTCCAGATGCCGCACCTCGACGTCCGGGTACTTCTGCTGGAGGCGCAGGACAATCCGCTTCAGGCTGCGGGCGTGCGCCCCCCACCATGCGAACACGACCCCGCGGTCCTCCTCGGCCGCGTCCTGCTTGGCCCTGAGGATCTCCTCGACGATCCGCTCGGCGACCGGCCGCCAGAACGCCGTGTGCTGGTCGGCCCCCATCGCCCCGTCACCGCTCGCGGTCAGTGACGCGTTCAGCAGGAGCACGCCCTGTGTCAGCATCGCCTGGAACCACTCCGGCGGCTGGACCGTGTCCCGCTCCTTCAGCAGCGCCCGCACGTCGGCGATCGGGGTTTTCTTGGCGATGCCGTACTTCCACATCGCCGCCGCCTTGATGAGGCACCGGATGCTGACGACCCGCCCGAACTGACTGTCCTTCCAGTCGCTGAAGGTGTTGTCGAACATGGCTATGCCGGTGGCGCTCTCCGGCCGCGGATACGGGTTCTGACCGAAGACCACAACCTTCCACTTGTGCGGCGGGTTCGGCTTGAGCGCCTGGAAGGTCAGCTCGCGGACCGGCACAACCTCAGGGCTGCGGCCCTTCCCGATGAACCGCGCGGCGTCCGGCTGCGCCTCGATGACCGGCTTCAGCAACGGGAGCCAGGACTCCCCGCCGCCGTCGAAGAGCTCGGTCAGGGCGAGGGGGTCGTTCGCGCCGGGCTGGGGCTGCGGCGGCTGGCCCGGAGCCGGGACGCCGGTCGTCGATCCAGTCATGGCGGAGGCGCTTTCACTCGTCGTGGCAGAGGGAGAGGAGAGACTTGGAGTTCCTGGCGCCGGCATGGCGGACGCCGGTGGCACGATGCGTACCCGCTGGTCGACGGGCGCGTTCTCGATTCCGTGCAACTGGGAGATGATCGTGGAGCGCAGTTCGTCGTCGTCCTCGAACCAGTGGTCGTGGAAGAGCGTGTAGCCGGTCCACATCAGGTTGGCGCACACCCGCGCCGGCACCTGGCCGGTCTGCGCCCCCAACCCGACCAGCGCCACGGACCGGATGCTGCCCGGCTTCTTCCGGTTCTGCCGGTGCACGGCCTGGAAGGCGGCCGCGCACGCCAGCGCCACGTTCAGCGTGGCACTCACGTTCTGCGAGGACCCCACCATCGTCGGCGTCGATATCAGGTAGCGGGGAACGGTCGCGCCGGACGGGACGCACACCGCGCTGCCCACCGGCATGGGTCCGGCGAACCGGTCACGGATCGCCCGCTGGACGCGCACCTGGATGCCGGACCCCAGGTACCGCTTGATGACGGCGTCGACCCCGCCGTCCATGCGGCCCCGGGAGTTGGTGGGGGTGACCCAGGCGTCGACGTCCTCGTCGAGGATCGAGCCCTTGCGGATCTCGATGCCGGGGGTGTCGGCGAACGCGGCGCGCCACGCCTCCACCACGCGCTCGTTGACGTCCGTCAGCACCACCCTGAGCGCGGGCAGCACACTGCTCTCGGTCATCGTCCACTCCTGTCGTGCAACAGCGGTTCCAGGACACCGAACGTATCGCCCACCACTGACAACGCAGGCCGGACAAGGGGTCCATGACCTGCCGTCATGCGACAGGACCCGGCCCTCGCGGTCGTGGGCCGTCAGCCGACGCGACTCACCCGCTCCGTCGCCGCCGGCGCACCCGCTCCCTGGCCGCACCGAAACCGATGGAGGCGGTGAGCAGGGCCGGAAGCGCGGCGATCACCGCGGCCGTCGTCCAGAGCCATTCGGGAGTGGCGGGCGATGGGCGAGGGCTGACGCCGTACCTGCCCCGGGGATCGACGGGCACGGTGAGATGGCTGCCGACGGCGAGGTTCCCCGCGTCGATGGTGCCGGGCGGCCGGTGGTGGGAGGCGTCCGCCGGAATCGCCTCCGTTCCGGCGTCGTACACACCGGTGCCGGGCCTCAGGGCCGTCACGACCGGCCCGGACGGGTCGTCCGCGTTCGTGCGACGTCTGGTACTCGAGGGCGCTCCAGCACACGAGCATGGTCATGGCGACGCAGGCGGCCACCGCGGTCTCCCGCGCTCCGTTGCTCTCGTCCCGCAGGTCGTACAGGACGAACGCCGCCCCGCCCAGACCCCCGAACAGCAGCAGACCGACGAAGCCCATGACCATCGCGTTCCGCCACCCGACGGGCGTCAGCGACGCACCGTAGACACCGTGGACGAGGCCGAACGCGATCGCCGTCAGGGCCGCGCTCACCGGCACCGCGAGCGCCGTCCACACGAGCCGCACAGCCCGTCGACGCCCGCTCGTGCTCACAAGTCCCTCCCCAGGTGCGCTCAGGAAGGGGCGGGCGAGCGCCGTGATTTCCGGCTGCTCGCCCGCCCCGGTCCCTCGGAGGGGGTACGGTCGGCCGTTCTTACGGTGCGATCTCGAACTGCGGGGGCTGAAGACCCGCGAGGCAGGACGTGTCCGCCGACGTCGGCGTGTCGAAGAACGACTGGGTGATCGTCTGCGCGCAGGGTGATTCGGCGAAGGCCACATGGGCGACGTACGGGACGGTCACGGTGGTGGCGCGGGGCAGGGTGCGGGCCACGTAGGGACCGTTGCTCGGCGCGGTCTGCGCGTCGAACCCGGCCGACATGACCAGGGTGGGGATGTCGCTGCGTACCACGCTGCGGACGGCACGTGGCTGCGCGGGGACGTTCCAGGCGCGGCAGTCGTCGTGGAGGAACGGGAGCTGCGGAGCGCTGGCGAGGACGGAGCGGGGGAATGTGGGGAACGCGCGCCGTCCCGCCCGGAGCACCTCGGCCTCGGTCTCGTACGGAGTCCACTCGCCGCAGAAGACACCGTAGGCGAGCCCGTGCGCGACCCGGCCGACGGCCTGCGGGCTGAGCTTGCCCCCGGCCCACTGCTCGGCGATGCGCTGCGGGTTGCCGTGCGCCAACTCGTCGATGGAGCGGGGCACTCCGGGCGCCACGTGGGTGGCCGAGGTCAGCCAGGTCACCAGGGTTCCGCCGTCGATGACGACCTTCACCGGTCCGGGCTGTCCGGGGACGGTGACGTGGGTGGTGACCGGATGGGCTTCGAGCTTGCTCACCAGGCCCTGGAAGGTCCTCGACAGATGGGGGTAGCGCTGGTTGCACGCGGGCTGCTGCGCGCAGGCCGCGAACAGGCCGTCGAAGCCCTCGCGCGCGGCCTTCCAGGTGACGGCTCCCCCGGCCAGGGACGGCGGCAGCACACCGTCGATGCCGACGGATCGCACACCCTGCGGGTGCGTGCGCATATAGGTCAGGGCCAGGTCCGTGCCGTACGAGATGCCGAACACGTTCCAGAGTTTGATGCCCAGGGCGACGCGCAGGTCGGCGTAGTCGGCGGCGCTCTCGGTGGTGTTGTAGGCGCCGAGGTCCTTGGTGCGCCGCACCAGTTGGTCGCGGCAGGCCCGCGTCGCCTGGACGTGCAGACGTCCGGTGGAGGGGGCGTCGTAGACCAGGCCGACGACGCGGGCGTTGAACTCGTCGATGTTCGGGCAGGTCAGCACCGGATCGGCGGAGTAGGTCCCGCGCTGGGACATGAAGATGACGTCCCGGTCGCGGTTCAGGCCGCCGTCGACCGCCAGTTGGGCCTCGGAGACGGCGTCGTCGCCGGGCCCGCCGGCGAACCACACGATCGGGTCGGACGCGTGTCGGCGGGTGGCGGCCGGCACGATGGCGACGGAGAGGGTGATCTTCCGGCCCCGGGGGCGGGAGCGGTTCTCGGGCACGGTGAGCGTGCCGCAGTGCGCACCGTCCAGGGCGGGTACGGGGTCCGCGGTCCGTGGACAGGGGCCCGGCACGAAGCGGGAGTGGCCGGCGGTCCGGGCGACCGTGCCCGGAGTCGTCGTGGCGCCGGGGTCGGCCTCGGCGGGGGAGGCGGCGAGACCGGCGACCAGAAGGCCGGCCGTGGCCCCCGCCAGCGCGGCGGGAAGCCGTCGCGCGGTGCCGCGGTGCCGCGGCGGACGGATGGACATCATGACTTCTCCAGAGCGGGGATGATGGTGAACGGTTTCGGCGTCAGGCCCGCGACACAGCGGGTGTCGGGCGCGGTGGGACGCGTGAGGAACGAGGTCAGGACGCTCGCCGCGCACGGTGACTGGGGGACCACCCAATGTCCGATTCCGGGAATTCGCACAGTGGTCGAGCGGGACAGCGTGCGGGCCGCGTACGCGCCCCAGCGGGCCCCCGTCTTGGCGTCGAAGGTTCCCGACAGCACGAGTGACGGCACGTTGCTCACGGTCGTCACCCGCTGGACCGGGGTCCGGTCCGGGACGTTCCAGACGCGGCACGCCTCGTGCTGGAAGGGGAGCTGGGGTGCCTGGGCGAGCACCGGGTCGGGCCACCCGGGGAAGGCCCGGCGGCCGGCCGCCAGCAGGTCGGCCTGCGAATAGCCCGGCACCCACTCGCTGCAGGCCACGGACTGTGTGAGGCCGTACGCGAACTCGCCGATGACGGGTGTGGCGCCGGCGGCGCGGGCCCGCGCGAAGCGCTCCGGATTGCCGTGGGCGAGTTCGTCGAGCGCCGCGGGCACGTCGACGGCCGGGACGGCGTTGCCGACGAGCAGATTGACGAGTGCGCCCCCGTCGAGGACGACCTTGACCGGCGCACCTCCCGCGGGAGGCTGTGCCGTCACCGTCAGGGGGTGTGCCTCGAGCCGCCGGACCTGCTGCGTCAGCGTGCGCGAGAGGTTCGGGTAGCGGTTCCCGCACGCCGGCTGAGCCGCGCAGGCGGCGAAGATGGTGTTGATCCCTTCCTGGGCGCTGTCCCAGGTCCACGGCAGACTGACGATCTGGGGAGGTACGACCGAGTCGATCGCCAGCGAACGGATCCCCTGGGGGTGGCGGCGGAGGTAGGTGAGCCCCAGGTCCGTGCCGTAGGAGTACCCGTACACGTTCCACCGGTGGATGCCGAGTGCCTTGCGCAGGTCGGCGAAGTCGGCCGCGTTCTCGGTGGTGTTGTAGGCGCTCAGGTCGACGCCCCCGCCCGCGAGACGGTCCCGGCACCGCTTGGTCGCGCGCACCAGGCGCCGTCCGGTCGACGGTGCGTCGTAGCGCAGTCCGACGGCCTCCGCGTTGAAGCGGTCGAGCTCCGGGCAGGCGAGGTTGGGCTGCGCGTAGAGCGTCCCGCGCTGGGTCATGACGATCAGATCGCGGTCCCGGTTCACGCCCGCACCGATCACGAACGGCATGTCCCCGAACGCGTCACCCCCGGGACCGCCGGCCATGAAGACGACCGGATCCGCGCCCGGCTTCGCCGAGACGGCCGGGATGATCGCGACGGCCAGCCGGATCGTCCGCCCGCCGGGGCGGGCGCGGTTCTCGGGAACCTCCAGGAACCCGCACCGTCCCGGGACCGGCTCGGGCGTATCCGGGCACGGGCCGGGCACGAATCGTGCGTGCGCTCCGGGCCGCGGCCCGCTCGCGGGGGCCGTCGCGGCGTGGCCGGGTGTCGGGGCGAGGACACCGGCGAAGGCCAGGCCCGCGGCGGCGACGGCCAGCCTGGTACGCGCCTGCCGGGAGCGTTGCCGCGCGGAAAGGTACGGCATCCGCCCCGGGCCGGAGCCGGAGCCTCTGCGGCGTCCTTCGGCCTCGCTACGACCACCGCCACCGCCACCGCCACCGCCATCGCCCTCGGGCCGGCCATCGCCATCGCCCCTGCGCCGGCCATCGCCATCTCCCTCGCGAGGACCACCGCCATCGCCGTGCCCGGTGCCGCCGTTCCAGCTTCCGCCGTTCCAGCCGTCGCCGATCCTGCCGCTGCCATTCCTTGTGCTCCTGCCTTCGCCGCTCCCGCGAACGGCCGGCGGACAGCCCGTTCTGCTGCGCTGTTCCCTCATGCGATCCCGTTTCTCTGACGTCCCCGGCCACGCCGATGTCGCGACGCAGGGCAGGGCTCCGCCCGCCACCGCCTGCTGCGGGCGGGCACCACGTGGGCCAGCCTCGGCGCGTGGACAGACGGCCACCACTCATGGGCTCCACTCGGAGCAGTCCTTGATCGAGGGATGCGTTCCCCCTTGCGCGGCCGCGGCGGAGCCCCCGCTCGTGGCGCGGACGCTGGTCGACGGCGGCTTCACCGGGTCCTTCTCGGTGACCACGGAACCGGAGGCGAGGAGCGTCGCGGCGGCGAGGCTGCCCCACAGAGCGGCGGGTCCGTGGGGCGCGAGCCCGGTGATGACCGCGGGGGAGACGGCGAGGCCGAACCCCGTAGAGAGCTGGAAGCGAGCCAGGGTGCGTCCCAGGACCCGGTCCGGGGCGAGTGCGGTGACGAGCGCCGTGGCGCTGCCCGCGTAGATGATCTCGCCGACAGTGCAGACCACGGACACCGCCGCGACCGCCGGGGCACCCCAGCCCGGCCCCAGGGAAGCCGCCGCGAGGAAGCCGAGGTACGACACGGTCAGCACCACGCCGCCGAGCGCCAGAACCCTTCGCCTGGGAAAACGGGACAGGAACAGGGTGACCGGAACCTGCAGAGCGACCACCAGCACCGTGTTGGCCACGAAGACGGCCGCCGACCAGACGGGGGACGCGTGCAACTGTGTCACCAGGATCAGCGGGAGCGCGATTTCGGGGACGTTGAGGCAGAAGACGTAGACGACGTTGGCGGCCAGCAGCACGCCCATCCGGGGTACGGGCTCGCGCTTGCGGTCCTCGGCCGGAGCGGCGGCCGGACGCGCGTGAATGTGGACCGACCGGGCCAGCGTCGCCGCGACGAGATAGGCGAGGCCGGTGACGACCGCCAGCACCCGCAACGTCTCGATGCCGCTTGCCAGGCACGCGGTGGCGACGAGCCCGCCCGCGCCCAGTCCGGCGTTGCGCAGAGCCCGGCCCGCGGCGAGTGCGGCGTCGCGTTCCCGGCCGTGGGCGACCGTGGCCACGAGAGCGGCGTGCGCGGCCGGCCAGGCCTGATTGCCGATGCCGAGGAAGAGCGCCGCCGTCGCGAACAGCCAGGCGTACCCGGCCGAGTTGGCCAGCAGCAGTACGACACCGAGCACGCGCACGAGCATCGACGCCGCGACGACCGTGCTGCGTGCTCCGCGGTCCAGCCACCGGCCCACCGCGGGCATGCACAGCAGACCCGCGACGACACCGACCGTCATGGCGGTGCCCGTGACCGGTACCGACAGCCTCGACACCTTCACGCCGTACAGGAGCAGAAAGGGGCGCAGCAGGCCGGTGCCGAGGGCGTCCACGGCCAACGCGAAGGCGTAGCGGGGGCCTCCGGAGGCGCGGACGAGCGCGCGGGACCGGTTCTTGCCGTTGATTTCCATGACGTCAAGAGGGCTCCAGGCCGGGGGTGTTGGGCACGCGAGTTGACGGAGATCGTCAACCGGCGGGGCCGTCGGCCGTCTCGTCGGGGATCCTGAAGAGGTGACGTTGAGGATCGATATCGGCGGACTGCCGTACGAGCGCCTGCGCTTCGCCGCGTCCCCGCTGGCCGAGCTGACCGCGATGCTGCATGTGCTGGCCGAACCCGGACATCATCCACATCTGGCCGACTGGGCCGGCCGGGTGTGGGCCGCGATGCGGCCGGAGCTGGCCGAGCGGCTGCGGGAGGCGGACTTCCTGTGGCGTTCCTCGCAGGCCGACTTCCTGCTTCCCGCCCGGCCTCGGCCGACCCTCGCCGAGGAACTGGACGACGTGGACCGGATCGACGACGAGACGTATGTGACGGCCGCTCTTGTCACCACGTGCGGCAGCAACCGGCTCTACTTCGGCGCGCCTTCACCGCTGACCGACGAGAGCGCGCGGGAACGGGCGTTGGACGTGGCCCAGGCGCGTGGCGTCCGGCAAGAGGCTTTCGCGGAACGGCTGCTCGCCGATCCTGCCGCGGTACGGGCGCGGGTGCGCGACACGCTCGAACAGTGTGCCGAGGCGTTCTTCGACACGGCGTGGACGGATGCCGCCGTGCGGCTCGCCACCGATCTGCGCCTGAAACACGACCTGTTGAGGCGCCAGGGCCTCGAGGCGACGCTCGCGTCGGTCTCCGGCGCGATCACCCTGGCGCCGGACGGCCGGTGCATCGTGGTGGACAAGGTCCAGGACAAGGCGACCGCCGCCCAGGACACCGGAGTCACCTTCATTCCCAGTGTGTTCGGCAGCCCGCACCTGGCGGTGGTTCACGCGCCCGGCTGGCAACCCGTGGTGCAGTATCCGGTCACCGAACCGCGTCCGTCGGAGCCGGTGTCACTGGAGACGGTCACCCTGCGACTGGAGGCACTCGGTCATCCGGTGCGGCTCCGGCTGCTGCGCACCCTGGCCCGTGGTCCGCACACCACCCGAGAATTGGCCCATGCCTGGGAACTCACACCCCCCGAGGTCTCCCGGCACCTGGCCGTCCTCCGGCGGGCCGGCCTGCTGACCTCCCGGCGACAGGGGCGCTATGTCCGCTACACCCTCAACCTGCCCGATCTGACGGCGCTGGGAGCCGACTTGCTGGCCGCCGTACTGCGCTGAGCGGCTTCGGTGTCCGCGGGCAGGTGCGGTGTCGCCCCCGGCCGCACGGGCCAGTGGTCGGTACACCTACGATGCCTTCGCTACTGCGCAACCGACATGGAGGGGGAGTCGTGGCGATAGCACCGTTCAAGCCCGAGGACCTGCTGCCCGGCGAGGGGATCATCCTTCGCAAGAACGCCAACGCGGTCATCGACGTCCGGCAGGCCGGCCTGTCCCGTTTCGCGTTCGACGACCTCATGTGGCTCGTCGGCATGAGGAACAAGGAGGCCATCGGCGGCCGGCTCTATCTGACCAACTACCGCGTTGTGTTCATATCCCACCGCTTCAACCGTGTGCGCGGCACGTTCAGCATCTTCCTGCCGTGCATCGACGAGGTGCGGGACTCCTCGTTCGCGGCCACACGGCAGATCACCGTGCACACGGGGACCCAGGACTTCACCTTCGTCCTCTGGGGCATCCCGCGGCTCCTCGACGCCGTCGACGAGTGCCGCGCCGAGTTCGACGACGCGTACGTGGCCGACCTGGCCGCGATGGCTCTGGCCGAACCCTGGAAGCTGGGCGGCGGCTTCCGGATCGCCGCCCTCAACGAAAGCCTGAACGTCGTGCTGGGCGCGCTGCGGCGAGGCGCCAGTGACTACCCCACCGCCGCGACGTCCATAGCCAACCAAATCGACGGCAGGTTCAACGCGGCGGACGTGGCCGGGACCCTGCAAGCGGCCGAACTGCTGATGCGCGCGGGCCAGGACCCGGCCGGCCGGCAGCGGCCGACGGGGGACCGTCGCTGAGGGCCGTTGACCGAAAACCGAGTTCACCCCGCCCGCCGACCCCGGAGCGGTCACCGGGTCGGGGCGCGTCCGGGCGGGTACTGCGGGCACAGACGCCTGTAGGGCGTGTCCACGACGGGTCGCTTCCCATTGACCTCCCGCGGTGGGTCCGCGCGCCCCGCGTGGACCCACCGCCCTTCGGGCAGGCGTCCGTCAACGCGACGGTATGGCCCCGCCCCGACCGACGGTGTGAGCGTCGAACCAAGCCTGGGCCGCCGTGCGTTCGTCCTGGGTCGGCTTCGGGTTCAGCCGGTCCGGGTCGCGGATCAGGAGGTGCTCGCGGGCGGCTTGCAGTCCGATGGCGCGGGCCTCCGGCGACACGCCGGGGTGGTCGGCGACCTCCACGGCTCGCTGCCACCAGCTCCGGTTGTGGGGGCTGATGGAGTAGTGCCACAGTGGCTGTTCGGGGTCGGCCACACCGACCAGCACCCGGCGCAGGACGTGACCGTTGACGCCCGGGGTGCCGAGCAGCCGGTCGGCCACGAGCAGCGGATGCTCCCCGTCGAGGCGGGCCCGGACCAGGACCCAGGTCATCAACTGGCCGACGTCGTGGGAGGGTGAGGTGACGAAGTCCCACAGCTCGGCGGCCTTGGCCTCGTCGGGGGCGCCGAGGTGGGTGAGGAGCCGCACCTTGTCCTTCCACACCGGCCGGGCCCCGTTCCACCAGGAGACCAGCTTTCCCGCGGCCGGATGGTCCAGGTCGAGGGCGAGGCAGGTCAACGTGACGAGCGGGTGGCGCCACTCGGTGTACGTGGTCCGGTACGTCTTGGTCAGGTCCTTGAGCCGACGCGGCAGCAGCGCCTCGACTTCGGCCTCCGTGGCCCTGCCGTGGGCGAGGAGGAGTTCGAGGCAGAAGCCGAGCCCCTGCAGACCGGTGGCGGGGTCGGCCACCCGCTCCCGCAGCCAGCGCACATCGGTGTCGGTGAATGTCCGGTACCGGTGCCACACGCGGCTCAACGCCCCCTCGGAGGCGGTGAGATCGGTGCCGGTGCCGGACAGAAGCCCGTCCTGGACGGCCTCGTAGCGCTCCACGGCGGCCAGCACCTCGGCGGTGTCGGTGCCGACGAGCACGGAACCGTCGGGCCGGAGCGCCTCCTCCCGAACGAGATCCACCTGGTCCCGGGCGGCGCCCGCCGCGAGGACGCGCAGGGCGTGCGGCAGCCGTTCGTCGGCGCCGAAGCGGACCGCCGCGAGCGCCGCGTAGGACAGGCCGGCGTGGTGGTCCGCCCCCGTCTCCCGGCGCCAGTCGGCCGTGACGGCCCAGGTCAGCGCGTCGTACAACCCGCGCAGGGAGGTCTCCGGGGCGCCGGACGTGGTGAGTTCCGCCGCGAGGTCGGCCGCGGCCCGTACCGCGTCGGGGGGGCGGGGCGCCCCGGGCGCCGCCCGCGGCGCGGCGGGCCCCGGGGGCCGACACCGGGGGGGGGGCCCCGAAAATGGGCCCCCCCCCCCCACGTCAGTAGCGGGGACAGGATTTGAAC
>NZ_JBHYXD010000021.1:76556-111221 GCF_042751995.1 Streptomyces sp. NPDC059371
GGCGGGCCCGCCCCCGGCCCGCGCGACCACCCCCCCGGGGGGGGGGGCGGGGGGGGCGGGGGTGGGGGTGTGGCCCGCGGGGGGGGCGGCCGCGGCCCGCCCCGCGGCGGCCCCCCCCCGCGACCGGTGCAGCGCCAGCCAGGAGTGGACCGAAGCGCGGTCGCCCGCGAGCGCGAACTCCCGCACAGCGGCCAAGCCCCGCTCGGAGGGCACCTGCCGCAGGACGCCTGACGCCCCGGCGCCGAGGTCGGCGACCAGCTCCCACGCCTCCGCACGGCCGTGGCGCAGCAGCGCGTGGAGCACTTCGCGCCAGGCACTCCACTCCGTCAGCGGCCCTTCACGCTTCAGCCGCCAGGCGGTGAGCAGCCGATCCGTCTCGTCGGCCGTGAGTTCGTCCCGCCGCTCCAGCGAGACCACGAACCGCTTCGCGGCGGAGAGATCAAGGGGGTCGCGCAGCCGTTCGTGGAGCCATGCGGCCTCGGCCGGTGACAGGGGCCGATACCGGAGGGAGGCAGCGCTGCGGTCCACCGGTTCGTCCAGCGCCGCGAGGAACTGGCGCACGCCGTCGAGGTCTCCGGGACCGGGCAGGCCCGACTCGTCCCGGGGCGTGATCCGGTCCAGCCGGAAGGCGCTCTCAGGCCCGCCGTCGACGACCCGGAAACCGGTCGGCCCCTCGCCGAGTCCGGCGGCGACGGTGGCGTGATCGCCGCCCCAGTGCAGCAGCAGTTCGCCCGTCAGGGAGCCGGAGCGGTCGAAGGCATGCCGGTGGGACTGCCAGTGCCAGTACGCGAAGGAGGCGGGGCCGCTGAGCCCCTTCGCCGCGATGAGTTCCGCCGCGTCACCATGGCCCTCGGACTGGGTGTAGCGGGCCCGGTTCGGCGGCGGCAGCACGAGGAACCCGTCCCCTTCGAGCTCCCGCCACCAGGCCTTGATCGTGCCGAGGTCCGAGCGTCGCCGCGTCGTACGCTGCCCCGGCGGGGCGATGTCGGGGCTGGTCACGTGCTGCTCCCTGGGGTTTCGGGATCCGTTCCGGACGAATCCTCCATCCGGGACTCACCCTGCCACAGGGCTCTGACATTCCCTTCCGCGCTCGGTCCGCCCGGCGCTCAACGGGTAGGCCTGCTTCAGGCGTTCCGCCGGTCCGCGCCTCCGGATTTCGTCTGCCACGTGCCCGGCCGGCTCAGTACCCGCTGATTCGGGCCACGAAGTACCCGGCGACGATCACCGAGCCCACGACGATGAAACTGAGCCAGACATAGGGGTGTTCCCACATCCCGCCGTCGGGCTTCTCCTGGTGTGCTTCGGCGATGGAGCCCTCGACCGGCGGGGTCTCGCCTGGGGGTACGAGTGGATGTGTCATACCTCAACGGTCCGTCCGATGGATGGGCGCCGCATCTTCGTGGCGGACCCCCGGGCGGCCCCTTGCGCAAATCGTTGACATGACCCTGCCCGATAGCTAGCTTCACGGACAGTTCTCGTCCGCGCCCCCAGGTGCTCGCGGCCCAGGGGTCCCGTCCGCGCGTTCGCATCGCCAGGCGCCCCATCTCGACGATGCGACAACGTTGTCCAACTCGCCTGCTGCTCAAGTGCCGCGCCTCACAGGAAGACAACGTTGTCAGTCTTCAGCTCCCGCTCCCGAGTAGAGGAGAAACCCCCGTGACACGACTGTCGAGACCCCCCGGAACGGCCGCGATCGGCTTGTTCGCGGCCGCGGCACTGGCCATGACCGGGCTGTGCGCACCCGCGTGGGCGGCCGGCGAAGCCGCGTTCGTCGCGTCGCCGGCCACCGTGGTCAACCCGTTCATCGGCACGACGAACGAGGCCAACGACTTCCCCGGGGCCGATGTGCCGTTCGGCATGGTCCAGTGGAGCCCCGACACGACGTCGCGGCCCCCCGGTGGCGGCTACGAGTACAACGACTCGTCCATCACCGGCTTCAGCCTCACCCACATCGCCGGGCCGGGCTGCGGCGCGGCCGGCGACATCCCGGTGCTGCCCACGGTCGGAACGGTCAACACCGGCGCCACGGACGCGTTCTCGCACGCCAACGAGTCGGCGTCCGCGGGTTCGTACAAGGTCGCGCTCAACAACCAGGTGACCACCGAACTGACCACCACGACCCGCAGCGGGATGGCGCGCTTCACCTTTCCCTCGAGCAACCAGGCCAACCTGATCTTCAAACTCACGGGCAGTCAGAACGGCGCCTCGTCGACGCAGTTCACCAAGGTCTCGAACACCGAGGTGAGCGGACAGGTCACCAGCGGGCGCTTCTGCGGCGCCGGGAACACGTACACCGTGTACTTCGACATGGTCTTCGACCAGCCGTTCGCCTCCCAGGGAAGCTCGGTCGCCAAGACGTCGGCCACCACCCCCGCGAAACCCCGCACAGCGTCCAAGAACGCGGCCGAGAAGCCCAACAAACCCGTGCTCCACGGCAGGATGCCCACCGCCGCGACCCCGAAGACCGCCAAGGACGGCGCCTCACCGGAAGCCGCCGCTTCGAACGGCTACGTCACCTTCAACACCACGAGCAACCCGGTGGTGCAGGCCAAGGTCGGCGTCTCCTACGTCTCGGTGGCCAACGCGGCGGCCAACCGGGCCGCGGAGAACACGGGGTGGGACTTCAACGCGACCCGCACCGCCGCCCAGGACGCCTGGAACAGCGCACTGGGCAAGATACAGATCGCCGGCGGAACGGCCGCACAGCAACAGACCTTCTACACCGCGCTCTACCACTCGCTGCTGCACCCGAACGTCATCAGCGACACCAACGGCCAGTACTACGGCTTCGACGGCAAGACCCACACCGTGGACGCCGGCCACAAGGCGGCCTACGCCAACTACTCCGGCTGGGACATCTATCGTTCGCAGGCTCAGCTCGAAGCGCTGGTGGCGCCCCAAGTCGCCTCGGACACGGCACAGTCGATGGTCGACGACTACGCCCAGACCGGGATCTTCCCCAAGTGGTCGGAGAACAACGGCGAGTCCTACGTGATGGTCGGGGACCCGGCGGACGCCATCATCGCCGACTACTACGCCTTCGGCGCCCGGGACTTCGACACCACGACGGCTCTCGCCGACATGGTCAGACAGGCGAGTACGACCAACAACGACCGACCGGGCCTCAACTACCTGAACTCACCTGGATACATGCCGCATGACGGCAGCTACGGCTGCTGCAACTTCTACGGTCCCGTGGCCACCACGCTGGAGTACAACACCGCCGACTTCGCGCTCTCCGCGATGGCCGGGGCGCTCGGCGACACCGGCAACCAGAAGACGTACGCCAATCGTGCCCAGGGCTGGCGCAACGTGCTCAACCAGGCCTCCGGCTTCGTCGAGCCGCGCAACGCGAGCGGCTCCTGGACCGGCGGCTTCGACCCCACCAGCGGCACCGACATGGTCGAGGCCGACTCCTGGATCTACACCGGGATGATCCCCTTCAACATCGCCGGCCTCGCGCGCGCCAAGGGCGGCAACACGGCGATGGGCCACTACCTGGACACTGTGCTGCGCAGCTACACGGGCGACAAGGGGTACGCGTGGGTCGGCAACGAACCCAGCATCGAACTGCCTTGGGAGTACGACTACATCGGGCAGCCCTACAAGACCCAGGGCACCGTACGGGCGATCCAGCAGCAGATCTGGGCGAACACCCCGGGAGGGCTGGCCGACGGCAATGACGACCTCGGCGCGATGAGCGCGTGGTACGTGTGGTCCGCGCTCGGCATGTTCCCCGAGACTCCCGGCACCGCCGATCTCGCCCTGGGTTCCCCCCTGTTCACCCAGGCCGTGATCACGCTCCCGTCGGGCAAGACGCTGACGATCAACGGCAACGGTGCCGCCGACAACGCCCCCTACGTCCAGTCCGCGACGTGGAACGGCTCCGCCTGGAACAACGCCTACGCCCCCACGTCGGCGATCACCGCCGGCGGCACCCTGACCTACACGCTCGGCACCAGCGCCAACACCTCCTGGGCGACGGCCGCGTCCGCCGCTCCGCCCTCCTACGCCGGTGACACGACCGCCCCGGCCTCACCCCGTATCGGGCCCATCACTTCCGCTGTGGCCTCGAACCTGTGCGTGGACGACGCGAGTTCCTCCACCACCGACGGGAACCACGTCCAGATCTGGACCTGCAACAACACTTACGCCCAGGACTGGATCGTCGCCGGCGACGGAACGGTCCGGAGCCTCGGCAAATGCCTGGACGTCGATCACAGCGGGACCACCAACGGCACCCTCATCCAGCTCTGGACGTGCAACGGCACCGGCGCCCAGCAATGGAGCGCGGGCGCCAACGGCTCCCTGATCAACCCCCAGTCCAAGCTGTGCCTGGACGACCCCAACTCCTCGACGACGACCGGCACCCAACTCCAGCTCTACACCTGCAACGGCACGGCCGCCCAGAACTGGAAGCTCCCGGCCTGAGCCACCGGCCTCGATCTCCCGGCAGCACCGAACGACTCGGCGCGTGATGCCCGTATGCCCTGGCTACTTGGCAGGGGCATACGGGCCGCGTGCGCACGAGGGACTCCCGACAAAAGTGGTGGGCTTGGCCTGGCCAGAGGTTGGTGTTGTGCACGAGGCCGCCGGGTAGAGGTGCGGGACCCGGTCAGCCCGCGCAGTCGCACGCGACAAACCTGGCGACGTCGGCGATCGTCCCCGGGATACTGGTCACCCATGGATGAGGTCGAAGTCGTCGTCGCCCATTCCGAGCGCGCGACTCTGCGCGTCGGCGACGTGTTCTTGAAGGTGGACGCCGATCAGGCGCGCATCGACGTCGAGGTCGAGGTGATGTCCCTCGCGCCGGTCCCGACCCCGGAGGTCCTGTGGCGCAAGCCGCCGGTGCTCGCGATCGCCGCACTCCCGGGGACGACGCTCGGGCGCCTCGGCGGGCCGTCGACCGGGTCACCGGCGGCGTGGGCCGCGGCGGGCGCCGCCATCCGGAAGCTGCACGAAGCTCCGCTGCCGCCCCTGCCGGGCCGGGCGGGTCGGAGCATCGACGCGCTGGCGGCGGAACTCGACGATGAGTGCGAGTCGCTCGTGACGAACGGTGTCCTGCCGGCCGGCCTGGTCACCCGCAACCGCCAGGTCGCCGAGGCCGCGCTCCGGCCGTGGACTCCGGCGTTCACACACGGCGACCTGCAGATCGCGCACGTCTTCGTCGACGGCGACGAGGTCACCGGCATCATCGACTGGTCCGAGGCGGGCCGGGGCGACGCCCTGTACGACCTCGCCACCTTCACGCTCGGCCACGAGGAGCAGCTCGACGACCTCCTCGCCGGCTATGGCACCGACGTCGACCTCGGCGTGATCCGCGGGTGGTGGTCGTTGCGAAGCCTGCTGGTGGTTCGCTGGCTGACCGAGCACGGCTTCGACCCCTTCGCGCCGGGCTGTGAGGTCGACGTGCTGAGATCCCGGATGTGAGGCTGCGCGGGCCCGACTGCTACGTACGCGCTTCGACGCACCGAGCAGGCCATCCCTGGGCGACCGCCCGCCCTTATGGACGGCGTCTCGCGTGGCGATCTTGTCCACGGCATGGGGCTGGCCGCCTTCCTCGGGCTTGTCGCGTTCTTCTGGCCGTTCGTCGTCGCACCGGGAAAATTCGGTTCCAACTACGCGCCGCCCCTCATCTTCGGCGTGTTGCTGGCCCTCGTCCTGTGCGTGGTCCTGTCGGAGATCGCCGAAGGCGGCATCGATTCCAAGGCGCTCGCCATGCTCGGCGTCCTGTCGGCCGTCAACGCGGCCCTGCGACCCCTGGGTGCCGGCACCGCGGTCGAGACCATCTTCTTCGTCCTGGTCCTCGCCGGCCGGGTCTACGGTCCCGGCTTCGGGTTCACCCTCGGCTGCACCTCGCTGTTCGCCTCCGCGCTCATCACCGGCGGAGTCGGCCCCTGGATGCCCTACCAGATGTTCGGCTGCGCCTTCGTCGGCATGCTCGCCGGAATCCTGCCGCGCGCCACCGGCCGCCGCGAGACGCTTCTTCTCGCCGTGTACGGCTCGCTTTCCGGCTACCTCTTCGGCTTCCTGCTCAACCTGTCCGTCTGGCCGTTCTCGCTCGACCCGAACAGTTCCATCGCCTACCTGCCCGGTCTGCCCTTCACCGAGCAGTGGCACCGCTACATCGCCTTCGACATGGCGACCTCGCTGGGCTGGGACACCGGCCGGGCCGTCACCAATTTCGTGTGCGTGATGCTGGCAGGCCCCGCCGTGCTGACGACGTTCCGGCGTGCCGCCCGCCGAGCACGGTTCCGGGCATCCGTACGGTTCGCGGCGCCGCGAACGGCCGAATCCGGCCCTCGCTAGTGTTGTGACCGGGAAGGTTCACCGGGTCGTTGGTGTGGTGAAGGGCTGGGCTTGGTGAAGAAATCTGGTTGCGGGGGCTGCGGCATGCCTGACACGGTGCGGATTTCCGTAACATCCGTGAGGCTCCCATGACGATTTACTTCTATGGCGCCGATGAAGTCCCTTATGGGCGCTTCTCGAACTTCTCCGATCACGGCTTCGACCTCGACGGGGTGTGGTGGCCAACCTCGGAGCACTATTTCCAGGCCCAGAAGTTCAAGGGCACCCGCCACTCGGATCTCATCCGGCGTGCGCGCACGCCGCTGCGGGCAGCGGAGCTGGGCCGTGACTCGTCCAATCCTCTGCGGAGGGACTGGGAACGGGTCAAGGGCGACGTGATGCGCCGTGCGGTGGCAACCAAGTTCCGCGCGCATGCCGATATCCGTGACACTCTGCTGTCCACCGGTGAGGAAGAGATCGTCGAAGACACCACCGCCGATCACTACTGGGGTCGGGGCAGGACCGGGAAAGGCAAGAACATGCTCGGGCGGATTCTGGTGCGCACCCGTAACCAGTTGCACGCCGAACTCACCGAAGCCCCCGACGGCGACAGCCGCCGCCTGAGGCGGTGATCCTGGAAACCTGTGGGGTGTGCCGCATGTGCATGACGGCTCAGGCCACCGACTCCAGGCTGGGGCGCCCTCCTCAGCGGATGCCCTTCCAGCTGTCTTCGGCGAGTTGGCCGAACGCCTGCTCAACCCCAAGCCCGCGACCGCTCCCTCCGGGCGATCGGTCCCGGCCGCCGGCTGAATTCTTCAGGACACAAGAGGGCCTCTCGGAACCATCCGGAGGCCCTCTCGCGTTCTGCGGACACGGGGACCATCGGATCACGGACGTGAGCCGCAGCACCGACCGACGGGACGGAACCCACCAAGTCGAGGAGCGGAAGACCCAGGTGGCCAGACATCTCCAGCCGCGACACATCACGCTCGGTGGCCGCGAAGCGGTCGCTCTCACCGTGCGGGAATACGAGCAACTGATCGCCAGCCGACGGCAGATCGGCGGTCAGAGCGCTCGCGTCCGCGTGCTTGCCGATCAGGTGAAGCGAACCGAACAGCTCCTCCGGGACCTGGAGTCGCTGGTCCAGGCCGCAAAGGGCGTCTGCCCCGAGGAGACGGGCACGGTGGCGACGCGATGCGCGGCGTCATGTGCCGGCACCTCGGGGACGCTGGGGGAATCGGACCGAGACTGCCTGCGCTGTGCCGTGGTGGACCTGCTGCGCCGCCACCGGGAACCGTCCTCCTGAACCACGAGGCTGCCCTGCCCGGAGCTAGTGGCTCGGCTCGAATCGTTGGCCGGGTAGGGGGGCCTTCCGGAACTTCTGATCCGGGAAGTCGCTGCGGAGAAGGTCCACGACGTTGTCGCGGGTCGTGCCAGTGTGAGGGCGTGACAAAGATCGAGATGGCAGATGTGTTTGCGGCCCGGCGCCGAGGTAGACGCGAGAGTCTCTATGCCTATCGGGTGCGCGGGCTCGGCCGCAGCGCGGTGGTCCTGTGGATCGGTGGCGAGAACGACGAGCCTGATCAGGTGCTGACGTTGCCAGAAGTCGATCACTGGCGGGTGCCGGTGTTCACGACCGTTCGGCAGGCGCGGTTGTACGTGAGCCGACGGGGGCGGAGGCTGGCCTGTCCGGAGGCCGACATCCTGGAGCTCGACCGTGTCGAGCATTGGCTGGAGAACCCGGCACGCCGGCGCGTCCCCCCGGGTGCGGTGCTGGAAGCGTGGAACTTCTTCGAGGATCTGGCCCGAGGACTCGGTGAGGTCCACCGGCTGCCCCCGCAGAGCGCGGTGCACAACAGCGCATACGAGAAGCTGTTCGGAGGCGAGTGCGCCGCGTGGACTCCCGAAGAGCAAGGTGCGGTACTGGAACTGATCACGGCCGGGGTGGAGCTGTGGAACTCCTGCCCGGTGATCGTCAAGCCCTGCTCGAGCATCGTCCACGGCAGCGCGCGGAGCACTCCCAAGGTCCGGTGATCCGTGTGTCTCTTGAGCCGGGGCCGGGGGAGGAAGCGGAGCGTGGTGCTTCCTCCCCCGGCGGACCGGACAGCGGTCAGGATGCGGAGAGTTCCTCGCGGACCGTGCGGGCGGCGGCGACCAGGTTCTCCAGCGAGGCTCGGGTCTCGGGCCAGCCGCGCGTCTTCAGGCCGCAGTCAGGGTTCACCCACAGCCGCTCGGCGGGGATGGCCTTCAGCCCGGTGCGCAGCAGTTCGGCGGCCTCCGCCGTGCTCGGTACGCGTGGGGAGTGGATGTCGTACACACCGGGTCCGGCCTCGCGCGGGTAACCGTGCGCGGCGAGTTCGCGGGCGACCTGCATGTGCGAGCGGGCGGCTTCGAGGCTGATGACGTCGGCGTCGAGATCGTCGATGGCCTGGACGATGTCCCCGAACTCGGCGTAGCACATGTGGGTGTGGACCTGCGTCTCGGGCCGCACGCCACCCGTCGTGAGCCGGAAGGCTTCCGTGGCCCAGGCCAGGTACGCCGGGCGGTCGGCCGCCCGCAGCGGCAGGGTTTCGCGCAGGGCCGGCTCGTCGACCTGGATCACCGAAGTCCCGGCCGCCTCCAGGTCGTTGACCTCGTCCCGCAGAGCGAGGGCGACTTGGCGGGCGGTGTCGCCGAGGGGCTGGTCGTCGCGGACGAAGGACCAGGCGAGCATGGTGACCGGGCCGGTGAGCATGCCCTTCACCGGCCGGGAGGTGAGCGACTGGGCGTACGTCGTCCAGCGCACGGTCATCGGTTCGGGGCGGGAGATGTCGCCGGCCAGGATCGGTGGACGGACGTAGCGCGTTCCGTAGGACTGCACCCAACCGTGCTGCGTGGCCAGGTATCCCGTCATCTGCTCGGCGAAGTACTGGACCATGTCGTTGCGTTCGGGTTCGCCGTGTACGAGCACGTCCAGGCCGGCCTTCTCCTGGAAGGCGATGACCTCCTGGATCTCCGCCCGGATGCGCTCCTCGTAGCCGGCCGCGTCGATGCGTCCCTTGCGCAGGTCGGCGCGGGCGGTGCGCAGTTCGCCGGTCTGCGGGAAGGAGCCGATCGTGGTGGTCGGCAGCAGGGGGAGGCCGAGATGGGCGCGCTGGGCCGCCGCCCGCCCGGCGTAGGTCTGGGAGCGACGGCCGTCGGCATCCGTGACGGCTGTGGTGCGGGCCCGCACGGCGGGGTCGTGCGTGATCGGCGAGTTCACCCGCGAGGTCAAATCTGCTCGGTTCGCGGCGAGTTCGCCTGCGATCGCGTCGGTGCCGAGGCCGAGTCCCCTGGCGAGGGTGACGATCTCGGCGGTCTTCTGCCGGGCGAAGGCGAGCCAGCGCAGGAGCTGCGGGTCGATGTCCCGTTCTGCGGTCGTGTCGAGCGGGACGTGGAGCAGGGAGCAGGACGCCGACACGTCGACCCGGTCGGCGAGACCCAGCAGGGTGCCGAGGGTGGCGAGGGACTTGGCCAGGTCGTTGATCCAGATGTTGCGGCCGTTGACGACACCGGCGATCAGCCGCTTGCCGGGCAGGCCGCCCACGGCCGCGAGGGCGTCGAGGTTGGCAGCCGCGGCGTCGGTGAAGTCCAGGGCGAGTCCGTCGACGGGGGCCTTGGCCAGCACCGGCAGGGCGTCGCCGAGCCGGTCGAAGTAGGAAGCGACCAGGAGCTTCGGCCGGTCGGTCAGGGAGCCGAGAGCGTCGTAGGCGCGGGCGGCGGCGTCCAGTTCGGCCGGGGTGCGGTCCTGGACGAGGGCGGGTTCGTCGAGCTGAATCCACTCGGCTCCGGCCGCGCGCAGGTCGGCGAGGACCTCGGCGTACACCGGCAGCAGCCGGTCAAGCAGGGTGAGCGGTTCGAAGTCCGCGGGCACGCCCGGGGCGGGCTTGGCGAGCAGTAGGTAGGTGACTGGGCCGACCAGCACCGGGCGGGCGCTGAGCCCGAGGCCGAGGGCCTCGTTCAGTTCGGCGACCTGCTTGGTGGAGTCGGCCGTGAAGACGGTGTCCGGTCCCAACTCGGGCACCAGATAGTGGTAGTTGGTGTCGAACCACTTGGTCATCTCCAGCGGCGCGACATCCTGCGTGCCGCGGGCCATGGCGAAGTAGCCCTCCAGGTCGTCCGTCACACGGGCGGCCTGGTGGCGGGTGGGGATCGCGCCGACCATGACGGTGGTGTCGAGGACGTGGTCGTAGTACGAGAAATCGCCGGTCGGAACCTCGTCGATGCCGGCCTCGGCGAGCCGGCGCCAGTTGGCGGCGCGCAGGTCGGCGGCGGCGCGGTGGAGGGCGTCGGCGGTGACGCGGCCCTTCCAGTAGCCCTCGATCGCCTTCTTCAGCTCCCGGTCGGGTCCTTGGCGGGGGTAGCCGTACACGGTGGCCCGTGCTGCCGCGGTCGCGGACTTCGCTGTCACGGAAATCTCCTTCGCGAGATATCTCCCTGGGATCCCGGCAACGGGACGCGAGCGCGAAGGGGTGACGAACCGGGCGGAACCGACCTCGCGCGGCGCGGCGCGATCTTCCGTCCGATATGTACGCCGACCCGCCCACGAGGTCACCGGGATATCCGCGCACGAATCCTTTCGCGCGCGGGCAACGGGCAGGTCTTCGGACTCACGGGCACGTCTCCTCGTACACACTTCGTACGAGCGATACGAGACACCTACTGGCCGTCGCTTCCCAGACCCTGTTCATCGGGTCCAGTGCGTATGACGGCGGTCGTTCCCGCTCACCGCTGCGGGGCAGTCCCGGATTTCCACCGGGTTCCCTCTTACGACGCATCCCGCCTGGCGGACGGGGCGAACCAGCTGCACCGTCCAGCCTAGGGCAATCCACCGGCGCGGCCGATCACATCCGACATTCGGATGGTGAGGTGGGACACGGGAGCGGTGTCGGTGGGATGTGGCGACGGCGGGAAGCGCCTCAACCGCGCTTCCCGCCCTTCCTCCGTCGCCCCCTGCGAAGCGTCTGCCGGATCCCCCGGCCGGCAGTGCGGTCAGGGCCCCTCGGCCCGGTCGCGCCAGGATGCTCAGGCGTGACCGTAGGTGTGGAATCCCCGTCCGGTCTTACGGCCCAGCAGCCCCGCCTGGACCATCCGCTGAAGCAGCGGGGACGGGGCGTAGAGCGGTTCCCTGAACTCCTCGTAGAGCGATTCCGCGATGGAGGCGACGGTGTCCAGACCGATCAGGTCCGCGAGCTTGAGCGGGCCCATCGGATGGGCGCAGCCCAGCTCCATTCCGGTGTCGATGTCGGCCGCGGTCGCGAAGCCCGACTCCGCCATCCGGACGGCCGCCAGCACATACGGGATCAGCAGGGCGTTGACGACGAAGCCGGCCCGGTCCCGTGAGCGGATCACCGTCTTGCCGAGCGTGCCCGTGGCGAAGTCCTCCACAGCGGTCACGGTGTCCGGTGAGGTGTGCAGGGAAGCCACGACCTCCACCAGCGGCAGCACCGGCACTGGGTTGAAGAAGTGCAGTCCCACCACGCGGTCGGCGCGGCTCGTGGCCATGCCGACACGCATCACGGGCAAGGAGGAGGTGTTCGTCGCGAACACCGCCGCCGGATCCTCGACGATCTTGTCGAGGGCGGCGAACACCTCGGTCTTGGCGTCGGCGTTCTCGATGACAGCCTCGACGACGAGCTGCCGGTCGGCCAGGTCGTCCAGACTGCCCGTGAAGACCATGCGGGCGAGGGTGTCCCGCGCCGCGTGCGGCTCCAACTTGCCGCGCCGTACGGCCCGGTCGAGGGAGGCGGCCACTCTCTCGCGGGCCGCGCGGGCGGCCGTCGCGTCTGCCTCGCAGACCACCGTGTCCAGCCCGGCCCGCGCGCAGACCTCGGCGATCCCGGCGCCCATCTGGCCGCCGCCGACCACGCCCACGCGCCGGAAGCGGGCGCTCATGACCGGGGCTCCGCGTGGTGCACGAGGTGCCCGGAGTAGGCGTCCGGAGTGAAGAAGAGCGGCAACTCACCGCTGAGGGCGGTGCGTTCGAAGAGGCCGCGTACCTCGTCGAGGTCCGCCCACGGGTACTCGGCGCCGAGCGCGGTGAGTTCCTCGTCGAGCACGTCGAGCACGGTCAGCCGGTCGATCACCTGGTGCCGCAGCCATTGCCAGATCTGCACGCGGGCGATCTCGGCGGTCGCCGCGTCCTCCATGAGGCCGTACAGAGCGACCGCTCCCTGACCGCGCATCCAGGCGGCGAAGTACCGCAGCGCCACGGCGATATTGGTGCGCACGCCCTCCGGCGTGGGCGGTCCGCTGATCCGGCGCACCGACAGCAGGTCCGCGGCCTGGACGGCCACGTCGTCCCGTGTCCGGTCGATCTGGTGCGGCCGGTCCCCCAGTACGCCGTCGAACACCTCACGGCACACCGGGACGAGCCCGGGATGGGCGACCCAGGACCCGTCGAACCCGTCCTCCGCCTCGCGCTCCTTGTCCAGTCGCACCTTGGCGAGCGCCGCCTCGTGGGCGGCCGGGTCCTTGCTCGGCACCTGGGCCGCCATGCCGCCGATGGCGTGCGCGCCACGCTTGTGGCAGGTACGCACGAGCAGTTCGGTGTACGCCCGCATGAAGGGCGCGGTCATGGTGACCTTCGCCCGGTCGGGGAGGAGGAAGTCGGTGCGATGACCGAGGGTCTTGATCAGGCTGAACAGGTAGTCCCAGCGGCCCGCGTTGAGGCCGGAGCTGTGCTCACGCAGCTCGTAGAGGATCTCCTCCATCTCGAAGGCCGCGGTGATCGTCTCGATGAGGACGGTGGCCCGGACCGTGCCCCGGGGGATGCCCAGCAATTCCTGCGCGGTGAGGAAGACGTCGTTCCACAGCCGGGCTTCGTACCGGTTCTCCAGCTTCGGGAGGTAGAAGTACGGTCCGTGCCCGGCGTCGATCTGACGCCGCGCGCAGTGGAAGAAGTAGAGCCCGAAGTCGACGAGGGCGGCGGGCACCGGTCCGCCGTCGAACTCCAGGTGCTCCTCGGTGAGATGCCAGCCCCGCGGCCGGACGACGATGGTGGCGAGCCGGTCACGGTCGGCCAGGCGGTACTCCTTGCCGTCCTCGGTGGTGAAGTCGATGCGGCGCTCGATCGCGTCGAGCAGGGTGAGCTGGCCGCCGATGACATTGTCCCAGGTCGGTGCGGTGGCGTCCTCGAAGTCCGCCATCCACACGCGGGCACCGGAGTTGAGGGCGTTGACCGCCATACGGCGGTCTGGCGGTCCGGTGATCTCGACGCGGCGGTCGGTCAGACCCGGTGCCGCGGGTGCGACGCGCCAGGAGGGGTCGGCGCGGACGGCCGAGGTGACGAAGGGGAAGTCGAGCGGAGAGCCGGCCGCGATGCGCAGGGACTGGCGCCGGCGCTCCTTCAACAGTTCCCGCCTGCGCTCGCCGAAGGCGGCGACGAGGCTGCCGACGAAGTCCAGGGCGGCGGGCGTGAGGATCTCGTCGTTCCGGTCGCCCGGTGCCGCGAGCACGCGGACGCGGTGGGTCAGTGCGGTGGTGGACATCGGGTTCTCCAGGGGGAAGGAGGGAGCGGGGGGGCGGGGGGCGGCCGGGAAGGTCGTACACCCCCCCCCGCTCAGTCGGGCGAAGCTGTACGACCCCGCTCGGCCGAAGCGTGCGGTCGGCGCCCGGGAGATGGGGCGAGCGGGCGGCGGCGCCCCGGAGTCGGACCTAGTGGAACTGCTCTTCCTCCGTGGAACCGGCGAGGGCGGTGGTGGAGGAGGCCGGGTTGACAGCCGTGGAGACCAGGTCGAAGTACCCGGTGCCGACCTCGCGTTGGTGCTTGACGGCGGTGAACCCGTGCTCCTGGGCGGGGAATTCGCGTTCCTGGAGGTCGACGTAGGCGGTCATGCCGTGCTCGGCGTAGCCGCGGGCGAGGTCGAACATGCCGTGGTTGAGGGAGTGGAAGCCGGCCAGGGTGATGAACTGGAAGCGGTAGCCCATGGCCCCGAGTTCCCGCTGGAACTTGGCGATCTGGTCGTCGTCCAGGGCGGCCTTCCAGTTGAAGGACGGCGAGCAGTTGTAGGCCAGCATCTGGTCCGGGTGCTCGGCGTGGATGGCCTCGGCGAACTCCCGGGCCTGGGCGAGGTCGGGGGTGCCGGTCTCGACCCAGATCAGGTCGGCGTAGGGGGCGTAGGCGAGGCCGCGGGCGATCACGGGAGCCATGCCGTTGCGCACGCGGTAGAAGCCCTCGGCGGTGCGCTCGCCGGTGACGAACCGGGCGTCGCGCTCGTCGACGTCACTGGTGATCAGGTTGGCTGCCAGCGCGTCGGTGCGGGCGACGACGAGGGTCGGCACGTCGGCGATGTCGGCTGCCAGACGAGCCGCGTTGAGGGTGCGGATGTGCTGCGAGGTCGGGACGAGCACCTTGCCGCCGAGGTGTCCGCACTTCTTCTCGGAGGCGAGCTGGTCCTCGTAGTGGATGCCGGCCGCGCCGGCCGCGATCATCGCCTTGGTCAGTTCGAACGCGTTGAGCGGGCCGCCGAAGCCGGCCTCGGCATCCGCGACGATCGGGGCGAGCCAGTCGGTGGTGTCCGTGCCGCCCTCGGCGGTGGCGATCTGGTCGGCGCGCAGCAGCGCGTTGTTGATCCTGCGGACCACCTGCGGCACCGAGTTGACGGGGTACAGGCTCTGGTCGGGGTAGGTGTGGCCGGCCTGGTTGGCGTCGGCGGCGACCTGCCAGCCGGACAGATAGATGGCCTGAAGACCCGCCCTGACCTGCTGGACCGCCTGACCGCCGGTGAGGGCGCCGAGCGCGTGGATGTAGTCCTGCTCGTGCAACTGACGCCACAGGCGCTCGGCGCCGCGCCGGGCCAGGGTGTGCTCCTCACGGACGCTCCCCGAGAGCCGGATCACGTCCTCGGCACCGTAGGTACGCTCGATGCCCTGCCAGCGGGGGTCGTTGGCCCAGCGCCCCGCGAGCTCCTCGGCCGCCGTCGTCCTCGACTCTGCCATCGTCTTCACGTCTCCTCGGTTGTTCGATCTGCCAATCTCCCGGCTGTGGAGAAGGGGGAGTGGCACTGTGTGTCTCTGGCTGAGGTGCGGCCCGCCGTTCCGTCGCTGAGCGGGGCTGAGCAATGCTGCCGCACAGCAGTGCACAGATGCCGGGATCTCCGACGTCAGGGCGTGAATCGCGCCCGGTTCCGTGCTCCTGCTGCCGAAGATCCGGCGAGCCGCACTGGAACTCTGACACTGGCACTGAGTGCCATCAAGCAGGGACGTTTGCCAACTTCTGCGAATCTTCGCGACGCCTTTTGCCAAGTTTGCGAAGGACCTGGAAGGCCACTCCTCGCATACGCTGACCATCGCCAGTCCCGGCCAGGTGAGGAGCGCGGTGAGCAAGACCTACGCGGGAGCACGACTGCGGCGGCTGCGCGAGGAACGCCGGATGAGCCAGGCCGAACTGGCCCGGGTCCTCGCCATCTCGCCCAGCTACCTGAACCAGATGGAGCACGACTCCCGCCCGCTGACCGTGCCGGTCCTGCTCAGGCTCACCGAGACCTTCGGCGTCGACCCGACCTTCTTCTCCGAGCGCGACACCACGCGGCTGGTGGCCGATCTGCGGGAGTCACTGGCGGGCGAGATCGCCGGGGCGCGGGTGTCGGCTTCCGACCTGGCGGATCTCGCCGCGCGCATGCCCGAGGTCGCTCAGGTCCTGCTGGACCTCGGCCGCCGCAACCAACTCCTGGCCGAGCGGCTCGCCGGCGCCGCCGACGGCCGCAACGCCGAGCACGAGGGGCCCCGTTCCCCGCACGAGGAGATCCGCGACTTCTTCTACCGCCGCCAGAACTACCTCCACGACACCGACCTCGCCGCCGAACGTCTGGCGGAGGAGATAGGCGTCCGCCCCGGTGAAGTCGTTCCGGCCCTCGGAGCGCGCCTCGGCGACCGGCACGGCGTGCGGCTGGCCGCCGAGAGCGGCGAGCGTCTGCACCACTACGACGAGCAGACCCGCACCCTGTACCTGTCCGCTCGCCTGCGCCCCGGCCAACGCGCGTTCCGCCTCGCGACCCAACTCGCCCTGCTCGAACACGCCGAGGGGCTGGACCATCAGGCGTCCGAAGACTTCCCGGCGGGCTCAACCACCCATGCCCTGGCCCGCATCGGCATCGCCAACTACTTCGCGGCCGCGCTGATCCTCCCGTACGCCGCCTTCCACAAGACGGCCGAAGAGGTCCGCTACGACATCGAACGCCTCACCGACCGCTACGGCCTCGGCTACGAAACCGTCTGCCACCGCCTGTCCACCCTCCAGCGCCCTCGCCTGCGCGGTGTCCCCTTCTCCTTCGTCCGCGTCGACCGCGCCGGCAACATGTCCAAACGGCAGTCCGCCACCGGCTTCCACTTCTCCCGGGCCGGCGGCACCTGCCCCTTGTGGAACGTGTACGAGGCGTTCGCCGCGCCCGGCCGTATCCACGTCCAGATCGCCGAAATGCCCGACCGGCAGCGCTACTTGTGGACAGCTCGGGCGATCACTCGCCATCGCGGCGGCTGGGGCGAACCCGGCAAGACCTTCGCCATCGGCCTCGGCTGCGAGATCCGCCACGCCCAACGGCTGGTCTACTCCGACGGCATCGACCTCACGAATGCCTCCGCCGCCACGCCCATCGGCATGGGCTGCCGCGTCTGCGAACGCCTCGACTGCCCCCAGCGCGCGGCACCGCCCCTCGGCCGGCCCCTGCGGATCGACCAGAACACCAGCACGTTCGTCCCGTACCCCGTGACCGATCGCCCGAAATGACCGTACGACAGGCCTGATCGCGTCCTCGGACCGGTCGAGCCACATTCGAGGCCGGGGAAGCCGGTGCGAATCCGGAACCGACGCGCAGCGGTGAGGGCGGCTGCGTTCGCAGGCGAGACGCCCGACTCCTCAATGGGTTAGGTTAGGCAAACCTAAGTTGCTTGTTCTGGAGGTCCGGATGCGTCGTACCCCAACCCGTAGCAGTGCGCCGACGGCCGTCGAGCGCGTCCGCTCGATCCTGGCCGCCGCCCATTCCATGACGGTGGTGTGCGACGGGCGGTACGCGGAGGTCCGGCGGCTCGACGGGGCCGGTGCCATGGGTCATTTCCACTTGCACGCCCCGTTCGAGGGCGGCGGTGTCGGTGCCCGGACCCCTGTCAGGCTCGAACTCACCGACATAGCCCCCACTCCCGTACGCGACCGCTTGCGCGCTCGTGTCACCCTGACCGGCCTGCTGGCCGAGCCGTACGACCCCGACTCCGCGGAGAGCACGTGCATGGAGTTCGGACAGGGAATGCTCGAGGACGCCTCGGGCCGTTCGTACGTGACTCTCCATGAACTGGAGGCGACGGAACTCGACCCGCTGGCGACGAGTGAGGCCGGCATGCTGACCCACCTCGTCGACGAGCACGCGGAACTCGTGCCCCTGCTCCTGCGCTTGGTGCGTCCATTCCCGGACGGTGGGGAGCTGCGCGCACTTCCGGACGGTGGGGTGCTGCGTGCGCTCCCGGTCGGGGTCGACCGCTACGGCCTGACCTTGCGCCTCGAGTACACGCGCACCCACCGTGATGTCCGACTCCCGTTCAAGACGCCCGTACGGCACGTCGACCACGTCGGACCCCAGATCCACGCGCTTCTGTCCGAGGCTCGCCGTATCTCCCACACGGGCCGCCTGCTGACCTGAACCGTCGGGCCCGTGCGGTCGTCGCCCACGGCTCACCCGTAGGAGGTCGACGTGGTCATCGACTACCTGGGGGTGAGCCGGCCGCGGCCGGCGTCGTCGACATGATCACTGCCCGCAAGGAGCGTTCCGACCCGATTGCCTGGATCCAGATCGGGTCTGTCGCCGGGCTCACTTCCCCGATCCCCTCGGCCGTGCTGCGGGCGGCACGTCCGCAGATCGTCGGGAGCGGCATCGGCTCGGTCCACGGCCGGGACCCTTGCCGAGGACCTGTTGCTCACCCCCGGCGGCCGGACGCGCCCGGTGCTGCTGATCCCCGCCGACCCGCCGGACGTCCCGGCCCACAGCCCCTGGACGGGCGTGCGTCACAGGACCGTCGGCGGGCTGCGGAAGTACCCGGGCACGCTGGATGTGCGGGCCGCCGACCGGCTTTCGAGTGGCCCCACGCCGGACTCCTCCGCCGCGACCTGGACGCCGTCCCGGCGGTCTACCTCCAACTCGGCATCCCCGGGTACGACCTGGAGGTGCGGGTCGGAGGGAGCGCGCTGTTGCCCGGCGAGCTGCTCTCCGTGCTGCCCGCCGTCACCCTCCAGCGGGTCGGCTACCGGGAGCCGTGGGAGTGGAACGCAGGGGAGCTGACCGCGCTGGGCGCCCCGGCCGGCGCGCTTGACGGTCGGCGGGCTCACGTCGTCAGCCCATCGAACGCAACCGGTCCAGTTCGCTCCCGATCCCGTCCCGCAACACGTCATGCTGCGGCCCCAGTCTGAACCTCTCGTCACTCCACCGGTCACCCGGATACAGCCACACAGGCTTGCCCACCAACTCGGCCGGCTCCCAATCGAACCGCGGCCAGACGTGGGCATGCAAGAACGGGTCGGTGTTCCCCAGAATCTCCAGGTTGACCCGGCGGAAGCCGGGATCCAAGCGTCGGCAGGCGCGCTCAACGGCTTCTCCGAGCCGGTCCATGTCGGACAGAAACGACAGCCGCCTCGTCCTCGGCAGATCGGACAGCCGCTGAACACCCGGCTCGTCCACGAGGAGAACCGAGTAACCCGGCAAGAACTGAACATCGCCGATCACCGCGAACCCCGACTCAAGCCGCCGCAGCACGGTCGGGTTCTCACCTCGCAGAGCCGCCCCGATCCGATCCATCCGCCAGTCACCAGTCATGGCCCCAACTTAGCCACCGGTGATCAAGGCCCGCTCTTCGCTCCCCAACCTCCCCACATACATCAAGGTTCAGCCAAACGAGGCGAGGAGTGTCCCCGGCCGTTTTCACGGTTCTGTCCGCAGTTCCGTGAACGGACATATGGCGGGGAGTGAACATCCCGCATGTGGCACTCTGGCTGGATGGCAGAGAGCAACCGGGAACGCGCGGTAGGTGGCTGGATCTGGAACGAGAACGTCCAGCCCTTCTTGGCTCTCTTGGCGTGTTACGCCAGCTACGACTTCGATGACGCCGACTGGCAGGCGGTCGAACTCGGCCTTGAGGCCACCGATGATGAGCACCCGGATCGCTGGTACAGCTATCCACTCGTTGGATCAGACCATCGACTTGAAGTGCACCTTGCGCAGGCCGTGGGTGGCAGTGAGGTTTCTGTCCGCGTGGCAGGAACTTCCAACCCTGAGCTGCTGCTGAGGGCGGACACCCTGATAGCGGCCTTTGCCACCAGGCTCGTCGCATGAGGCGAGCATCAGTCGCAGCCCTCATGGCTGGGTGAGAATCCGGGTCCGGAGGGGGGCGAACGAGGCTCGGCCATACTTGGCTCGCTTGAGCGTTTTAACCCGGTTCACGTGCCCTTCGGCGATCCCGGAGCTCCGGGGCAGAGTCAGCCCGGCGGTCACCGCGTCGAGATCCTGGCGAGGGAAGCCGGCGAAGCCCTTCATGGGCTTGGGTGCGTGCAGCTGGCTTGGCGTTCCGCCCCCAGACGACATCCTCGCAAGCGTCCACTCCACGTGGTACTCGCCCGGCTCCGCGGTCGGATCCCCGCACCCGTGGATAGCAGTACGCCCGAAGGCCATCCTGACCTGAGCCAGCAAGGGGCTCCCCGGGAACTGTACGATCTTCTCCACCTCAACCAGCATCGTTCGATCATGCAGCATCCGCCTCATCAACGAACCTGTGAGATTTCGGCGCTGCCTGGCACTGCTTCGCCGGAACACACGCGCATTGGAGAAGGACTCCTTGGAGGCGATGGCGACGCTGTTCTTTTCCTCGCGTTCGGTCAGGACCTGGAAGAGCGGTTCGGCGCCGTGACGGTCGAGTCCCATGTAGCCGAGTTCGTCGATGCATAGGAGATCGACACGGCCGTAACGGGCGATGGTCTTGGTCACCTCTTCCTCATCGGCGGCTTCAACGCGCTCGTTGACGAGCTTGGTGGCCAGGACGTACTTGACCTGGTAACCGGCCATCGCGGCCTCGGTGCCCAGCGCGATCGGCAGGTGGCACTTGCCGGTGCGGCCCGGAACTGCTTCAGCCTGCTGAAGCATGGTTCGACCACAGCGGCGGGCCTGTCCGCTCCCACGCGGCATGCGTCAACTCGCCCCGGCCAACCACAAGAGCAAGGATCAGGAGTGGTTACTGACCTTTGAGGCGTGTTGTCGCCGGGGCTGACGATGTGTGATCGTCGCGGTATGCCGGTTGTGCGAGATATCCGCAAGGTGGTGGGCTGACGCCTGAACGGCAGGCGTTTCGCGAGCGCATCCGGATGGAGGCCGCCGAGCGATTCGCGGTCGGCGCCTCCAATGCCGAGGTCGCCAAGGACTTACGGGTGAGTGTGCGCTCGGTGCAGCGCTGGCGCCGGGCCTGGCACGACGCCGGCGCACAGGGGCTGCGGTCCGCCGGACCGGTCTCACTGCCCAAGCTGAGTGAGGCCCTGTTCGCCGTGCTCGAACAGGAGCTGGCCAAGGGGCCGGTAGCGCACGGCTGGCCGGACCAGACCTGGACGCTGTCGCGGATCAAGACGCTGATTCGGGCGCCGGTTCCACAAGAGCATGACGCTGTCGGCCATCGCGCAGATGCTGCACCGGCACGGCTTCAGCCACCAGGTCCCCGCCCGCCGTGCGACCGAGCGCAACGAGGAAGCCGTCACCGGCTGGGTGAAGGAGACCTGGCCCCAGGTGGAAGCACCGTGGCGGCGCTCGGGGCCTGGCTCTGCTTCGAAGACGAGGCCGGCTTCTCGATGACGCCGCCCACCGCCCGAACCTGGGCCAGGCGTGGACGCACACCCGTCATCCGGGTGCGGGGACGCTCCCAGCGCCGCATCTCCATCGCCGCGCTCGCCTGCTACAAGCACGGCGAACGCACACGCCTGATCTACCGGCCCAGACGACACGTCGATCACAAACGGGGCGGCAGACGCAGCTTCAACTGGACCGACTACCGCGATCTCCTCATCGACGCCCACCAGCAACTCGGCGCACCCATCGTGCTCGTCTGGGACAACCTCAATGTCGACAAGGACCGCCGAATGCGGCAGTTCATCGACACCCACGACTGGATCAGCTGCTACTTCCTGCCGGCCTACGCACCCGACCTCAACCCGGTCGAGGGCATCTGATCACTACTGCGACGCAGCAGCCAGGCCAACACCGCCTTCACCGGCCCTGACCATCTCATGAGCACGCTCCGGCACGGTCTCCGCCAGATCCAGTACCGCAGCAACCTCATCGACGGATGCCTCGCCGAAACCAGCCTCACCTTGACGACACCACGGCCGCAACCTCAGTAGTCACCCATGAACCACAAGTAGCTGCCCGGCGTCGGCGCACAGACTTCAAGGAGCTCGGCAAGGTCAAGCAGAGCCGCCTTCTGCTGTTCGTCGGCACACCCCTGCGACAGGGCGACGACCTCCGTGCGGACCACTTGGGCTTCCTGGTCGTTGAACAACGTGTCACCGTACGGATCACCCAGCCGAGCCCGAGCCATGCCGGTCGAGGGCGCTCAACACCTCCTCCTGCGGTGCGGTGCCGCAGCCTGCCCCGTCCACCAAGGTCCCAGCTCCAGCTCCAGCCCCACGATGATCCGGTTCAAGAGGCCACTTGGACAGGGAAAACGCAACTTCGACATGGCCCGCAGAGGCAGCTACCTTCACCTGGTCTTCGGCGATCTCCCACGCTCGCACAGGAGTTGCTTCAGGCTGAGCCACCCGCGGATCCACACCAGGCACCCCCAACCAGGGAGAGACGCATGCCCCATCTTGCTCTGTACACATTCGGCGTCCTGAAGTCTCCTCTCGCCGATCCCGCACCTCTCACACGCGAGTTCTACGACATCGGTGAGGCCGTCTACCGGAAGATCGGTCAGCACCCCGGATACCTCGCTCGCGCTGAAGCGGCAGACGGCGACCGGGGCATGCTCTTCGAGGCGGACTGGGGTGCCTGGGGAGAGTTCGCCGTACCGACCTGGTACGGCAAGGGCCGTACGGTGGAAACCACCGCTCTGGCCGCGACCCTCTCACTCTGGACCGACCTGCGCTCCGCCTTCGACGCCATCTACACCGGTCTGCACCGTGAGGCGCTGAACAGGCGTTACGACTGGTTCGAGAGGACAGGACACCCGAATTACGTGTGCTGGTGGGTCTCCGACGGTGTGATACCCACCTGGCAGGACGGGGTTTCCGGGCTGGAAGACCTCCACGACCACGGCTCCGCGCCGCACGCCTTCACCTTCCACCACTCGTTCGCCCCGGACGGAACTCCGACCTTGATCAACGGTATCGGGCCGAAGAGCCACCAGGTTCGCTGACCAGGAAGCCTGAACGACTGGCTTCGCTGTGAAACCCCTCGATCGAATGAGGGCGACAACCTCCGGCTCGTTGACGATGCGCAACTCTCCCCGCCTGGGCACGTCAGTTCGTCGGGCGTGTCACCCGTAGAAGTCTGTGAAGGGTGGTGCAGCGTCGGTGCTGTGACGACGATTGCGCAGCGCTCGACGACGGCGCCGGTCCGGGGGATGGCCTGGATCGCGGGCGGCCTGTTCCTCATGGGCTCGGACGATTTCTATCCGGAGGAGCGGCCGGTGCACCCGGTGTCGGTGGACGGCTTCTGGATGGACGAGCACCCTGTCACGGTGGCCGCGTTTCGTCGCTTCGTGAAGGCGACCGGCTACGTCACCGTGGCCGAGCGGCCCTTGGATCCTGCCGACTACCCGGGCGCCGAAGCGGCCGACCTGGTGCCGGGAGCACTGGTCTTCCGGATGACGCGCGGCCCCGTCGACCTCAACGACTGGCGCCGATGGTGGAGTTACCGGCCCGGCGCGTCCTGGCGGCACCCGTCCGGCCCGGACAGCAACCTCCATGGGCGAGAGCGGCACCCGGTGACCCAGGTGGCCCACGAGGACGCCCGCGCGTACGCCGACTGGGCGGGTAAGGATCTTCCGACGGAGGCGGAGTGGGAGTTCGCCGCCCGAGGCGGCTTCGAGTCCGCCGCTTTCCCCTGGGGCGATGACTTCGCACCGAAGGGCCGCAGAATGGCCAACACCTGGCACGGCCGGTTCCCCTGGGAGTACGAAGCGCGCGGCAGGACCAACCCGGCCCCCGGAACCACCCCCGTCGGCGCCTACCCGCCCAACGGCTACAACCTGTACGACATGGCCGGCAACGTCTGGGAATGGACAGCCGACCACTACACCACCCGCCACCCAGACCCCGCTCCGAGCAGCTGCTGCGCCCCGCGCAACCCTTGTGTCGACAGCCCGTCCGCAAACGACGCCGGCACGCCGCCGTCCGCGGAGCCCTTCCCCCGGCGAGTCATCAAAGGCGGCTCGCATCTGTGCGCGCCGAACTACTGCCTGCGCTACCGGCCCGCCGCCCGGCAAGGTCAGAGCGTGGACACAGCCACCTGCCACCTCGGCTTTCGCTGCGTGATCCGCTGACCGGCGCTCGACCAACCCTTCGCGGCCGGGCACGCACCGGTTCAGCCACACGTGGTCGTGTCGTTCACCTGGTCGGCCCAGGCTCCCCGCGTGCCGCTCCGCGCCTCCGCGCATGCCGGTCGACCATGGCCGCAGGCAGCCCGCGCCGGCCGGTGGGGCGGACGCCGTCCTGGAAGGCGGGACCCGTGGCTTCGACATTCCGTGGCGTGGTGAACCTCGATGTCCGTGATTCCGTGCCGGACTGGTCCGCCTACGAGCAGCCCAAGGCACCCCACGGGGCACCGAACGTGGTGTACGTCGTCCTGGACGACGTCGGGTTCGGCGCGATGAGCTGCTACGGCGGTCCGATCGAGACACCGAACATCGACCGGCTGGCAGACAGCGGGCTGCGCTACTCGCAGTGGCACACCACCGCCCTGTGTTCTCCTACCCGCTCGGCGCTGTTGACCGGCCGTAACCACACCACCAACGGCATGGCGTGCATCAGCGAGGCCGCGATCGGCTTCCCGAACGCCAACAGCCACATCCCGCCCGAGTGCGCCACGCTGGCCGAAGTCCTGGTCGAGCGCGGCTACAGCACGGCCATCACCGGCAAGTGGCACCTGTGTCCCGAGGACGAGATGAACCTCGCCTCGACCCGCCGCAGCTGGCCGCTCGGCCGTGGCTTCGAGCGCTTCTACGGCTTCCTCGGCGCTGAGACCAGCCAGTGGTACCCGGACCTTGTCCACGACAACCACCCGGTCGAGCAGTCCGCCACCCCCGAGGAGGGCTACCACTTCGGCGTCGACATCACCGACAAGGCCATCCAGTACTTCGACGATGTCAAGGCCATCGCCCCCGAGCGACCAGTCTTCCTCTACTACGCTCCCGGCTGCGCGCACGCGCCGCATCAGGCCCCGAAGGAATGGATCGACCGCTACCGCGGCCGCTTCGACGCCGGGTACGAGGCGATGCGTGAGGAGATCCTGGCCCGCCAGAAGCAACTCGGTCTGGTACCCGAGAACACCCAGCTGCCGCCGCTCAATCCGATCGGCACCCCGGACACGAGGACCGGCCCGGGTGGAGAACCCTTCCCGCCCCTGGACTTCACCCGACCCTGGGCGGAGCTGAGCGAGGACGAACGCCGCCTGTTCGCGCGGATGGCCGAGGCGTACGCCGGATTCCTCTCGCACTGCGACGACCAGGTCGGCCGACTTGTGGCCTACCTGGAGGACATCGGCCAGCTCGACAACACGATCTTCGTCGTAGTGTCCGACAACGGGGCCTCCGGCGAGGGCGGCCCGAACGGATCGGTCAACGAGAACAAGTTCTTCAACAACGTCGCCGACGACATCGACGAGAACATGGCCATGATCGACAAGATCGGCGGCACCGAGACCTACGGCCACTACCCCAACGGCTGGGCCATGGCTTTCAACACCCCGTTCAAGATGTGGAAGCGGTACTCCTTCAACGGCGGCACCTGCGACCCGTGCATCATCTCCTGGCCGGCAGGCATCGCCTCCCGGGGTGAAGTCCGCACCCAGTATCACCACGCCGTCGACATCACCCCCACGGTCCTCGACTGCATCGGCCTGGACATGCCCGAGACGGTCCGCGGCCACGTACAGGTTCCGCTGCAGGGCGTCAGCATGCGCTACTCCTTCGACGCCCCGGCCGAACCCTCCGCGAGGACCACACAGTTCTACTCGATGCTCGGCACCCGCGGCATCTGGCACCAGGGCTGGAAAGCCGTCACCACCCATCCCGCGATCAGCGGCTGGGGCAACTACGGCCAGGACACCTGGGAGCTCTACCACACCGACGAAGACCGCTCCGAACTCAACGACCTCGCACAGCAGGAAGCCGGGCGTCTCACCGACCTCATCGGCCTGTGGTTCTACGAAGCCGGTGTCAACCAAGCCCTGCCACTGGACGACCGCTCCGCCCTGGAGATCCTCTCCACCCCACGTCCTCAGCTCACCCCGCCCCGCGAGCGTTATGTGTACCGGCCCGGCGCATCCGAGGTCCCCGAAGCCGTCGCCGTCAACATCCGCAACCGCTCCTACACCATCGGCGCGCTCGTGGACATCCCCGGACCCGGCGCCTCCGGCGTACTCTTCGCGCACGGCGGCCGCTTCGGCGGACACGCCCTGTTCGTCCGCGACGACCGCCTGCACTACGTCTACAACTTCCTCGGCACCGACCACCAACTCATCACCGCCACCGAAGACATCCCGGCCGGACACAATGTCATCCTCGCCGCGACCTTCGACAAGGACGGCGAGGAAGCACCCGGGGTCGCCACCGGCATCCTCAGCCTCTACCACGGCGACCACAAGGTCGGCGAAGGCCGCATCAAGACCCAGCCCGGCCGGTTCACCCTCGCCGGCGAAGGACTCACCGCAGGCCGGGACAGCGGCGAAGCCGTCACCGACCACTACCCCGGCGAAGCCCCCTGGACCTTCAGCGGCGCCACCCTGCACCGCGTCGCCGTCGACGTCAGCGGCGCCCCCTACATCGACCTGGAGACCGAAGCCCAGGCCATGCTCGCCCGCGAATAGCCGTGGCGAACAGGGCACTGGTGCGGCCCTCAAATACTTCGCTGGACTTCCCCAAGGCTTCTCGGACCGGAGCGCGGCAACGCCGACCTCGATCCGCGCCGGACAGCGGTCGCATCCATCGCCATGAGAGTGCTGCGGCTCCGGAGGATCCCAACAGCATTCTGTGTCAGACGAGTTGACACTTCTCGCAGCGCGCTCCACGATGACCGGGCGGTCATATGACCGCCCGGTCACACTAGGGAGCGCCCATGTCCACGCCACCCTGACAACGGCCTTCACCGGCCCGGTGCGAAATCCCTTGGTCGCAGCCGTGGATGAGTTCGGCACGCACGGCTCCTCCCCGGCCGGCCGGTACCGTCCGGGAAGCCCGAGTCGCCGAAGGCCCCATTTCTTTCAGCGCTTCTCCGGAAGGTTCCCCAGCAACCTCGTCGGCTGCTCGGCCCGGCCGCCGGACGCTCACGTACAAAACGGCGCCGACGCTGGACGGCGTACTCGAAACGAGCCGCGTCGACAGCGGGGCCGAACCGAGGTTCGCGAGGCTCTGCTGGAATGCCCGGGCGCAGCCGTCGAGCCCGCTCGCCACCGGCCTCCACTGGTCGGGCTGACCCACCGGGACTTCCGCCTGCAAGCCACAGGGCAGAGCAATCCTCGGCGCGACCCGGCGGTACGCCTTGTTGCCGACGGCAGTTGGGGGCGATCTTCCCCTCAGTGCGGCACTCGACGGCGCGACCGGCACCGACAGAACCACCGGCCCCTCGGCACGTCCAGGCCTTCCGCCTTCCTGCACGCATCCGCACCCAGAATGAGGTGATCGCATGACACGTCAGTTCTTACGGATGGTGATCGCTGTGCTGCTCAGTGCGGCAGCCGCCTTCGCCGTCGCGCCGACAGCGGGCGCGCTTCCTGCCGTGAGCCCTGCAGCAGCCGCAGACCCTTCGGCCACCGGGTCCTTCCCCGTGGCCTACTCCGATGTGACGGTCTCGGCCTCCGGGCGCTCGTACAGCGCACGCGTCTGGTACCCGGGAACCACGGCTGGGGCCAATGCAGTTGTCGCACCGGGCGCCCATCCCGGACTCGCTTTCGGACACGGCTTCTTCCAGGGAATCACCCAGTACGAGAGCCTGCTCAAGCACTACGCGTCCTGGGGATTCATCATCGTCACACCCAAATCGCAGGGCGGCCTCTTCCCCAGCCACTCCGCCTTCGCTGACGATCTGAACGCCGCTCTCACCTGGCTGACCAGCCAGAACACCACCAGCGGTTCCCGCTTCGCGGGCGCCGTCAACACGGATCGTCTCGGGGTTTCCGGTCACTCCATGGGCGGCGGCGCCGCGCTGCTCGCCGCCGGCCGCAACCCGGCCGTCAAAAGCGTGTCCACACTGGCGGCGGCGGAGACCAATCCGTCGGCTGTCACCGCTTCGGGAAAGCTGACGATGCCGGCCCAGTACGTCGGAGGCAGCGCCGACTCGATCGCAGGTGTGGCCGACAATCAGCAGAAGATGTACGACGCCAAACCGGCCCCCGCCCAACTGCGCGTCATCACAGGCGGTTTCCACTGCGGATTCGAGGACAGCTCCGGATTCGGATGCGACAGCGGAGCCGTCACTCGCGCCGCACAGCAGAAGCTGACCCAGGGCGTCACCACTTCCTACCTGCTCTACACCCTCGGAGGTGACGCTTCGATGTACGACCAGGTATGGGGTTCCGCGGCTCAGAATCTGACGGGGGTCGTGTACACCGCCAAGCTCTGACGCGTCCCAGGAGCAACCTCTCTGACTGTTGCCGGTCCTAGCGGGCGCTGCTCGCTCCGGACCCGGGATGCACAAGCAGTGCGCTGCACGTCCGGCGTGCAGCGCACGTTTCCTGGTGTCCTGCGCCGGAGATCCGTTGGCAGAAGCGAGCGAGTGAGCCGAGGATTTCTTCGGCTGTTTCGGTCAAGGTGAACGGGGTCGGGTTCTCGTCCCGCTGTTTGACCCAGGCGCGGATATGGGCTTCCAGGGAACACACCCGCGGCGAGGTGCCGGCCCTCCCCGGCCGCGAGGTCAGGGGGTGCGCTGGGCGGCGTCGGCCTATCTCGTACTCGCTGTGCCGGCCGGGTAGAGAGCGACGTGTGCGGTCACGCGTTTGCCGACCGGCGTTGCTTCCACGGTGAGGGACTGGGCGAGGGCGGCGACGATTTCCAGTCCGTGCTGGCCGATGCGTTTGGGGTCCGGGGACTTGGGGACCGGCAGGACGGGGCTGCTGTCCCACAGCCCGACCTGCAGAGTGGTGCCGACGATTCGCAGGTGCAGGAGAGCCGGACCGGGAGCGTATCTGCGGGCGTTGGTGACCAGTTCGCTGACGATCAGCTGGACGATCTCCACCGTGGCGGTGACAACCGGTATGCCGTGGGCGTGTCTGACCCTGTCCAGGAACGCCGCGGCGAGGTCGCGGGCGTGCGCGATGCGGGTGCCGTCGCTGTCCAGTGCGAGCGAGACTTCCGCCAGTGCTGGAACGCCTGGCTGCTCACAGCTGATGTTTTCAGGTGATCGATCCATCCCTGCCCGCTTCCATGTCCCCGCCAGGTACCCCGCCCAGCACCGGGTACGCAGTTTCTGGGACGTTATTGCGGTAGAGCCCTGCGGACGCACACGCCCGCAAGGTGGCGTTCTTGACGCGTCGCGGCCCGAAGGTGCTGAGCTGGTACGGCGAAGATCGCCCCACTTCCGGGTGACCGCCGGCCCTCAGCGTACGCCGTGCTCAGTTGGTGGTGAGCATGCCTTCGCGGAGTTTGGCGAGGGTGCGGTTGAGGAGGCGGGATACGTGCATCTGGGAGATGCCGAGATGCTCGCCGATCTGCGCCTGGGTGCATTCGTCGACGAATCGCATGTGGATGATGCGCCGTTCCCGGCCGTCGAGATCGGCGATCATGGGGGCCAGCGCGTTGAAGTCCTCGACGAGTTCCAAGGCGCCGTCCTCGGCGCCGATGAAGTCGGCGAGCGCGGCTTCGTCGTGGCTGGAGTTGACGGCGGCGTCGAGCGACGCGGACTTGTAGCCGTTGGAGGCGAGGCGCGCTTCGTTGACCTCTTCCTCGCTCAGGCACATCAGCTGGGAGAGTTCCTTGACCGTGGGGTCGCGGTCGAGCCGGCTGCGGAGTTCCTCGGTCGCCTTGGCGAGATGGATGCGGGCTTCCTGCAGCCGTCGGGGGACGTGAACGGCCCAGGAGGTGTCGCGGAAGAAACGCTTCATCTCACCGACGATGTAAGGAACCGCGAAGGAGGTGAACTCGACTTCGCGGGTGAGCTCGAAGCGGTCGATGGCCTTGATCAGTCCGATCATGCCGACCTGGACGACGTCTTCCATCTCGTCGTGGCCGCGGCTGCGGAAGCGTGTGGCAGCGAAGCGGACGAGCGTCATGTTCATCTCGATGAGGGTGTTGCGCGCGTACTGGTACTCGGGCGTGCCCTCTTCGAGAACGCCGAGCCGGTCGAAGAACAGCCTGGACAACTGCCGGGCGTCTTTGGGGGAGACCCGCGACGGGTCTGCGATCTCCGGTAGCGCTGATGCCGGTGCTCGTGCTGATGCCGGTGTCGCTGTCTCAGTCGCCTCGGTCACCGTCATGTCAGGCCCCTCCGCAGTTCCAGCCCCGTGCCGCCGGCTGCTGGAGGCCGACAACAGGGCGCGTACCCGCCCTGGAAGAGTGCATACCCGGCGATTCGAAAGATTCTTTGGATCGGGGATCGGCAGCCCCGTGCGCATTGCCGCGCGGGCGCTTTCCCGAGGCGGGGGCACAGTCCTGACAAATGACGGGTCATGCCGACATGTTGACGGCGGGTTGCCGCAACGCTACGTCCGCGCGCGGGGTTTCGAGTGTCGCACATCACGGTTTTGAGACCCGTCCGTAGGTCACTCAGAAGGCCTGAGGTTTCGAACAGGCCGCCTGGCCAACTGCGAAGAAGGATGTGCACTGTGGCTGGTGAAGGCGTTTCCGATCGTTTGGTCGGCCTGCTGACGGTTCGAGGCGAAGACCTCGGCGCCGAATGGTCGGAGAAGGTCACCGTTTCACTGGGCGGTCGGGTGAGCCGCGCAGAGGTGCAGCGGGAGCTGCAGGAGATCTACACGGCGCTGGTGGCCGCGCTCGCCGACGGCAGTCTGGACGGGAGAGGGGAGGCGTTCGGCGAGGTCCGCGCGCTCCTGACCGAACTGTCGCGCAACCGCGCCCACCAGGGTTTCACTCCCACCGAGACCGCGGTGAGCGTGTTCGCTCTCAAGGAGGTCCTGGAGCCGGCCCTGTCCGGCGAGGGCAGCGACCTGCAGGCGTACCTGAAGTTCTCCGCCCTGCTGGACGCCCTGGGCCTGTTCACGATCGAGGTCTACACCCGTACGCGCGAGGAGCTGATATCGGCGCAGGCCGAGCAACTGCTGGAGCTGTCCACGCCGGTTGTGAAGCTGTGGGACGGGGTGATCGGTGTTCCGCTGGTCGGAACCCTGGACTCCGCCCGCACGATGGTGGTGATGGAGAAGATGCTCCAGGCCCTGATCGACACGGGTGCCGAGCAGGCCATCATCGACATCACCGGTGTGCCGGCGGTGGACACCGAGGTGGCCCAGCACCTGCTGAAGACGGTGGTGGCGGCCCGGCTGATGGGTGCCGAGTGCACGATCTCCGGCATCCGTCCGCAGATCGCGCAGACGATCGTGGCGCTGGGGATCAACTTCGGTGACATCGTCACCAAGGCCACCCTGGCCGATGCCTTGCGGCACGCGCTGCGCCGCTCCGGTGTCACGCTCTCGCGCACCTCGCCCCAGGCCGGTGCTCGGTGACCGAGCGTGTTCCCATCCTGCAGATCGGGCAGGTACTGCTGGTGTCGATCCAGACGGACCTGGACGACCATTCGGTGATGCTGCTTCAGGACGACCTGGCGGCCAAGGTCGTCGAGACGGGCGCCCACGGGGTGGTCATCGACATCACCGCGGTGGACATCGTCGACTCCTTCGTGGGCCGGATGCTGGCGACCATCGCGTCCATCTCGCGTCTGCTGGACGCACAGACCGTTGTGGTGGGTATGCGCCCGGCCGTCGCGATCACCCTGGTCGAGCTCGGTCTGTCCCTGGGCGGCGTACGGACCGCGCTGACCCTGGACAAGGGACTGCGCCTGCTGGAACAGGCGCGCACCGAGTCCCTCGGGGAGTTCGAGTCCGACGCCGCGGCCGGTCCCGGTGCCGGTGGCGTCGCGCCGGATGCCGCGGCAGGCCTGTGAACAGCGCCTCCAGCGGCTCGGAGACGCTGGAGATCACTGCCAACGCGGGCGTGGTGCAGGCGCGCCAGCGAGTGCGGGCCCTGGCACAGGAGTGCCGCTTCTCCCTGGTCGAGCAGACGAAGCTGATCACCGCTGCGAGTGAGCTGGCCCGCAACACCCTCATCCACGGCGGCGGTGGCACCATGACCGCCGGCTTGGTGGAGGAGCGCGGCCGCCGCGGCGTGCGCCTCGTCTTCAGCGACCGGGGACCCGGCATCCCCGACGTGGACCTGGCCCTGACCGACGGCTGGACCTCGGGTGCCGGCATGGGCCTGGGGCTGTCCGGCTCCAAACGGTTGGTCGACGACTTCGTCCTGGAGACGGCCGCCGGACAGGGGACCACGGTGACCGTCACCAAGTGGGCGCGATGACGGCCATGGGCTTCGCGCGGTTGCTGGACAGCGAGGACGTGGCCTGGTTCCGCGACCAGCCAGAAGCCGCCCGCGGCGCGGCTGCCGCCCTGGGACGGCGTGTCGGTCTGGGAGAGCAGCGCAGTTCCCAGCTCGTGCTGGCGGTGGCCGAACTGGCGGGGAACATCGCCAAGCACGCCGTCGACGGCTCCCTGCTCCTGCGCGTGGTGCGCAACGAAGCCACCGCCGGGGTGGAAGTGCTGGCCGTGGACGGCGGCCCGGGAATCGCCGACGTCCCGGCGGCCCTCCAGGACGGCATGTCGACAGCCGGGACCCTCGGCATCGGCCTCGGTGCGGTCCAACGCCTGGCCGACTCCTTCCACATCCACTCCCAGCCCGGCCTGGGCACCGTGCAGCTCGCCCGTTTCTGGCCGCGTCCCGCACACCCCTCGGTGGCCGGGGAACCTGCCGTGGGAGGTATCACCCGGCCGATCGGCGGCGAGCAGGTGTGCGGTGACGCCTGGGCCGCCCGCACGGACACCGGCGAGCAGTCACCTGTCTCGCCCGCTGAGAAGGCGGCGGGCCCTCCTGCATCCGGCGCCGCCGACTGGTCCGTCCTGACCGGCACCCGCCCGGCCTCACCCCACCTGCGGACAGCTCCGTCTCGGGGCTCCTTCGCGCTCCCCGGCCGCGCCGGTCGTCCCACGGCGGTGCGCGCGGCCGTCGCCGGGCCCGGTACCGGCGTGCTGATCATGTCCTGTGACGGGCTGGGCCACGGTCCGATGGCCGCCGTGGCGGCTCAGGCGGCCCTTCACGCCTTCAAGACAGGAACCGCCCGCACTCCGGAAGGGGCCATGGAGGAGGTGCACCGCGCTCTGCGCGGAACACGCGGCGCGGCGGTGGCCGTCGCACGCCTGGAACCGGACGGCCGCCTGCTGTTCTGCGGCGTAGGGAACATCACCGCCGCCCTGGTCACCAGCACCAGCCGCAGCACGTTGCTCTCCCACCCGGGCATCGCAGGTCATCAGATGCACCAACTGCGCACCTACGAACACCACTTGCCTCGACATGGAATCCTGGTGATGCACTCCGACGGCCTCAGTGAACGCTGGACCCGCAGTGACCTGGCGGGCCTGCTCCACCACCCGCCCGCCTTGATCGCCGCCGCGCTGATGCGTCAGGCCGGAACCCGCCGTGACGACGCCAGCGCGGTGATCGCCAAGGCGGCACGGTGAACGTACCGGCCCCGCGCGCCCATCCCTTCACCGCCGGCGCCAGTGCCCTGCTGGTGACACCGCTCAGTACCGAACACGACATCTTCGCCCTGCGCCGTCACGCCAAGACCATCGCTTCGGCCGTCGGCCTGGACGACCGCGACCAGGTGCGCCTGGCCACCGTGGTGAGTGAGCTGGGACGAGACCTGCTGCGCCCTTCCGCGATGACCGCCGTGTTCAGCCTGCAGCAGGAGCCGGCCGCGCTCCGCACTCTCCTGCAGTGGCGCGACGACCGCGCCCCCGGCAGCGAGTCGCTGACCGCCGTCACCCGGCTGCTTCCGCAGACCCGCTACGAGCCGGCCCCTGGCCACCCGGATCAGTCAGGCGGCGGCCGGATTGAGATCGTCTGCCACATCCCCGAGCTCGCCGCCCGGGACCTGAAAGTGGAACAGGTCCTTGCCCTCCTGGAGTCGGACGGCCCCGCCAGCGCCATCGACGACCTGCAGGCACAGTCCCGGGACCTGATCAACGCGCTCCAGGAAGCCCACGCCCAACGCGACGAACTGGAACGCCTCAACGAGGAACTGACCGAGACCAATGCCGGGGTGATGGCCCTCTACGCGGAACTGTCCGTCGAGCACAAGGACGTCGTGGAACGCTTCGGACAGGAGCACGAACTCGCCCTGGCCCTGCAGCGCACGTTCCTGCCCGCAAGCCTGCCCCGGAGTCCCGGGGCGGAACTCGCGGTGCGCTACCTTCCCGCCGCCGCCACGACCGAGATCGGCGGAGACTTCTACGAAGCCGTCACCACGCCGCAGGGTCTGCTCCTCGCCGTCGGCGACGTCGTGGGGCACTCCCTCCAAGCCGCCATGGTCATGGGAGAGATCCGCCACGCCCTGCGCGCCTACGCAGCACAGAACCTTCCTCCGCACATCCTGCTGCAGCACGTGGACCATCTGTTGGGCCTGCATCAGCCCGGATGGACCGCCACTGTGTGCATCGTCCTGGTCGACGCCGATCTCGCTCACTTGCACGTCGCCAACGCCGGCCACCTGCCACCCCTGCTCCTGGGGCCCGGCGGTGTGCCCCGCTATCTGAGAGAACACGGTCCGCTCCTGGGCCTGGGCCTGCCGCAGCCCGCGGCTGTCAGCCATCGCGTCGAACCGGGCAGCCGGCTCGTCATGATCACCGACGGGCTCATCGAGACCCGCGACACCGAACTCAACGAACGCCTCGAACTTCTGAGCGCCGTCGTGGCACAAGGGCCGGGGGAGCCGGAGGCGTTGTGCGCCCACCTGGTGGATGCCTTCGGAGAGGATCCTGACGACGACATCATCGTCTTCGCGGCCCGCCTTCATCCGCCTCATCCCCCGATGTCCGGAGCCGGCTGACCCTCAGGCTGCCGGCCCGGCAGGCCCGTCGTCCGCAGGCAGCACGAGGGGCGGGCGGCGAACAGAATCCTCTTCTGTTC
>NZ_JBHYXD010000022.1:0-7467 GCF_042751995.1 Streptomyces sp. NPDC059371
CCGAGCTCTCGGCTCCGCTCGAGCAGGGGGGACCCCCATGACGCCGCCGGGCCCGCCCTCCGGGCGGACGACGCGACTTTGCGGACACGACCTAGCCCCGCTTGCGCCGCTTCAGCAGGAGGCGGGGGAGCGCCGCCGGAACCGGCCGGCGGGTCGTCGCCGGGGTCGGCAGCGGCCGCTCGGCGAGCGAGCCCTCGGGCAGCCCGGCGGTCGCGCCCGTCGGTTCTAGGCGCACCACCCGGCATTCGCGCGCCCAGCGCTCCGGCATGGCCTCGCCGTCCGGGGCGTTCAGCCGCTTGCCCTTGAGCTCCCCGACGGCCGCCTCCCACTCGGGGGTGCCCGCGGCGAGTTCCACGACCGTGGCGGACCAGGTGACGAGCCGCCCGCCCTTGTCCTTGCTGCGTACGGTGACGACCGCGTGCCCTCCGTCGGCCAGCCCCGGCAGCGGCTGCTCGCCGGGCCCGTCGCCGACCAGGCAGGCCGCGCCGTCGTGCCACACGTGCCACAGCGCGCGGGTGGGCCCCTCCTCGCCCGGACCGGACGGCGAGGGCGCGCCCGCGCCCCGTACCCAGATCAGCCCGGACTTCTTGGTGGCCTCCTCGACGAGGGCCTGGTCGAGCAGCTCTTGCGTCATGGGGCTCAGACTATCCAGCCCGCGCTACAGCCAGCCGTTGCGCTTCAGGATGCGGTGGATGGACAGACAGAGGCCGACCGTGATGCCCATGACCACCGGGTAGCCGTAGCGCGCGTGCAGCTCGGGCATGTGCTCGAAGTTCATGCCGTACACACCGCACACCATCGTCGGTACGGCGACGATGGCGGCCCACGAGGTGATCTTGCGCATGTCCTCGTTCTGCGCCACGGAGGCCTGGGCGAGGTTCGCCTGAAGGATCGAGTTGAGCAGTTCGTCGAAGCCGAGGACCTGCTCCTGCACGCGCGCGAGGTGGTCGGCGACGTCGCGGAAGTACTTCTGGATGTCGGGGTCGATCAGGCGCATCGGGCGCTCGCTCAGGAGCTGCATCGGCCGCAGCAGCGGCGACACCGCTCGCTTGAACTCCAGCACCTCGCGCTTGAGCTGGTAGATCTGCCCGGCGTCCGTGCCGCGCGGGGTGCCCTTGCGGCCCGGCGAGAACACCTCCGTCTCGACCTCGTCGATGTCGTCCTGGACGGCGTCCGCGACCGCGATGTAGCCGTCGACGACATGGTCGGCGATCGCGTGCAGCACCGCCGAGGGGCCCTTGGCGAGCAGCTCGGGGTCGTCCTGGAGGCGGTGCCGCAGCGCGCGCAGCGAGCCCTGCCCGCCGTGCCGGACGGTGATGAAGAAGTCCCCGCCGGTGAAGCACATGACCTCGCCGGTCTCGACGATCTCGCTCGTCGCCGTCAGCCGGTCGTGCTCGACGTAGTGGATGGTCTTGAAGACGGTGAACAGGGAGTCGTCGTAGCGCTCCAGCTTGGGCCGCTGGTGAGCCTGGACGGCGTCCTCGACGGCCAGCGGGTGCAGCCCGAACTCGCGGGCGATACCCGCGAATTCGTCCTCGGTGGGCTCGTGCAGACCGATCCACGCGAAGCCGCCGTCGCGCCGCACCTGGCGCATGGCCTCCTGCGGCGTGAGCGGTACGCGCGTGTCGACGCGGGCACCGTCGCGGTAGACGGCGCAGTCGACCACGGCCGACGGGGTGGCGGGGTCACGGGTGGTGTCGTACGAGCCACTGTCCTTGCGCAGGGACGGGCGGGGACGGACCGCGGCACGCAGGTCACGGATCATCGACATGGCAGGCTCCTTCTCGCAACGGAGGCGGCCTGCGACGGTTGGAACTACCCGGAATGGGGACGTCCTGGCTGCGGATGTTTGGCACGTCCACAAAGCGGGGAGCACCGCACCGTCGTGTTGGCAGCTTCGCTGTTGATTCAGATCAGACAGATCAGGGGTTCAGATCGGACAGATCAGGCGGAAACGAAGCGCTCTTCCGTAGTGCACCGGGCAACGCTGACACGTGCGCACTTGATTGCGGGAGGCGGCAGCCGGCAGGGCTGAGAAACCCGGCGGAACCAGCTACGAACTCAGCGACAGGAAGAGCGGGTGGTACTGCACGATCGACTTCGATCCATTGCAGCCCCACCTCCTCCGGTCGGTCCCCCGTGAGGGACGGTCCATCCCCCGAAGGGGAGTCTGTCTCCCTCCGAAGGGGAGTCAGATCAGTCTCAGTGCGTCGGAGTCAGGGAGCAACTCCCGCAGTGCCGATGAAGGCCTGGGGATGCTCAGTCATGCACTGCTCCGACCAGCGGCCAAGAGTATCAGCGCACCGATACGTCAAGTCCCCGCTTTGCGCGTTGTTGACCGGGGTCCGGTGCACCGTGGCGGAATTGACGCGGCCTATGCTCGGTTCATGGCTGATGTTCTTCCTCTGGTCGAGGCCCGTTTGCGCTCAGCGCTGGGCGAACCCGACGCGCGGGCCGCGGTCACCTTTCTGGGCACCGACCGTATCGAGGTGCTGCGCTTCACCGAGGGCGACATCGTGCGCTACGCCACACTCGGCATGTCCGCCCAGCCGATGGCGGACCCCACCGCCGCGCTCGCCGATCCGGTGAAGGGCCCGCGAGCCGAGCTGGTCCTCTCGGTCCGCCCGTCCGGGGCCGACACCGACAAGGTGCTCCGCCCGCTGGCCGTGCTCGCCGCCTCTCCCCAGGTCGAGGGCCTGATCGTGGCCCCGGGCGCCTCGCTCGACGTGGGTGAACCCCTGTGGCCCGGGGCGCCGTTCACCTCCGTCCTGGTCGCCGAGGCCGGTGGTCTGGTGGAGGACCTGGAGCTGGACGCTCCCGCCGACCCCGTACGTTTCCTGCCCCTGCTCCCCATGACGCCCAACGAGGCCGCCTGGAAGCGCGTCCACGGCGCCGGCGCCCTCCAGGAACGCTGGCTGAACGGCGGAACGGACCTGCGCGATCCGCTGCGCAAGTCCGTCGCCCTGGACTGACCGGTCACCGGACCCCGTGTGTGGTGGTCCGTCAAATCCCGCTCTCCGGTGTGAAGTTCCGCTCCTGTCCGTCAAGTCCCCGTCTCGACCGCTCAGTTGGCGAAGACGGTGACACCGTCCTCGGTGGCGTGGACCGGCTCCAGCTCCTCGGCCTTCTCGGCGAGCGCCGTACGCCGTACGTAGACCACCGCCGCACCCAGCAGCGCGGTGACCGCGGCGACCACGAACGGGACGCGGATGTTGCTCCACTCCTCGATCTTCGGGGCGAAGTACGGCGCCGCCGCGGCCGCGAACCAGCGCACGAAGTTGTAGCCGGCGCTCGCCACCGGGCGCGGGGCGTCGGAGACCCCGAGGGCCAGTTCCGTGTAGACGGTGTTGTTCACGCCGATGAAGGCGCCGGACAGGATCGTGCAGACGATCGCGGTGGTGTGGTCGCCGTAGCCGAGGGCGAGCACGTCGGCGGCGAGCAGCACCAGGGAGCCGCCCAGCACCTTCAGCGAGCCGAACCGCGCCTGCATCCGGGGCGCCACGATCACCGAGAAGACCGCGAGCAGCAGACCCCAGCAGAAGAACACCGCGCCGGATTTGTACGGCGTCATGTTCAGCACGAACGGGGTGAAGGCCAGCACGGTGAAGAACGTGTAGTTGTAGAAGAACGCGGAGGCCGCGGCGGAGGCGAGACCGCCGTGGCCGAGGGCGCGCAGCGGGTCGAGCAGTGAGGTCCTGCGCGCGGGCCTCGGCTGCTCCTTCAGGAACGCCGTGATGCACAGGAAGCCGATCGCCATCAGGACGGCGGTGCCGAAGAACGGGTAGCGCCAGCTCGCGTTGCCGAGCAGGGCGCCCAGCAGCGGCCCGCAGGCCATGCCGAGGCCCAGCGCGGACTCGTACAGCAGGATCGCGGCGGCGCTGCCACCGGCCGCCGCGCCGACGATGACGGCGAGGGCGGTGGAGACGAACAGCGCGTTGCCGAGTCCCCAGCCGGCCCGGAAACCGACGAGCTCGCCGACCGACCCCGAGGTGCCGGCCAGTCCGGCGAAGACCACGACGAGCGCGAGGCCGAGCAGCAGGGTCTTCTTGCCGCCGATCCGGCTGGAGACGAAGCCGGTCAGCAGCATCGCCACGGCGGTGATCAGGAAGTACGAGGTGAAGAGCAGGGACACCTGGCCGGCGGTGGCGTCCAGTCCCTGGGCGATGGACGGCAGGATCGGGTCGACGAGCCCGATGCCCATGAAAGCGACGACGGACGCTCCGGCGGTCGCCCAGACGGCCCTCGGCTGACGCAGGATGCCACCCGCGCCCGCGTCGAACGTGTCGCCCTCCGCGGGGCCTTCCGTGCTGTTGATCATGCCCGCTCCCTCGCTGTGTGCCGACTGGGTCGTTGGCTTATACACATAATAAGTTAGCCGAGCTAATAAATGCAAGATGCATGTAGTTATTCGGCGTGGCCGGGCCATGCCGGACGGGTGATCGTCCTTGACGCGGGCAAGGACGGGGAGGACCGTTGGGCCCTATGAGGGGCGAACCCAGTTGCCCGAAGTGTGGTGGCCGGGTCAGGGCTCCCGGCCTCTTTGCCGATTCCTGGCAGTGCGATGTGCACGGCACGGTGCATCCGCTGCAGCCCGTGATCCCGCCCAGCGTCGAGGCCCTCGGTGTGGTCGTGCACCGCGCCCGGGTGCCGGTGTGGATGCCGTGGCCCCTGCCGGTCGGCTGGCTGTTCACCGGAGCGGCGTTCGCGGGGGACGACCGCAGCGGGGGCAGGGCCACCGTCATCGCCTGCTCGGGGCCGGGACCGCTGGGCGGCATGGGCGAGCTGATCCTCGTCGCCGAGGAACTGGGCGTCGGTCTCGGCGCGCGGTACGCGGGCATGGACGGCCCCGACCCCGGCCCGTACATGAGCGTCGAGAAACCGCCTCAGGCGAAGGTCCTCGCGGCCGGCCGGCCCACGCCGCTCTGGCATGTCTCCGGCTCCCCCGACGACCGCGCCGTGTTCGCGGGCGAGGCGCGGGGGCTGTGGCTGTGGGCGGTCGTGTGGCCCGAGCAGACCGGACTGCTGATGTACGACGAACTGGTCCTGACGGACCTGCGCGACGCGGGCGCGGAGGTCGACCTGCTCCCGTGCGGAGCGCTGTCGCCGCGCATTCTGGAGCCGTAGCGCCGTAGCGCCGTGCCCCGCGGCGCCCGGACGGGGCGTGCCCTGAGGTGGGGGGCGCAGACGGGGCGTGCCCTGAGGTGGGGGTGCAGGGGGCGTCGGCCGTGCCCGGACGTCGGGGAGTGTAGGGGGTGCTCCCCCGGTACGGGTGTGACAGTGGGGGGTCGGTTCCCGCTATCCTTGAGCGTCCCGCCCGTTCCGTCACCGCCTGGAGTCCGCGTAGTGCGTATCGACCTGCACGCCCACTCCACCGCCTCCGACGGTACGGACACCCCCGCCGAGCTGGTGCGTAACGCCGCCACCGCCGGTCTGGACGTCGTCGCGCTGACCGACCACGACACCACGCGCGGCTACGCCGAGGCGGTCGCCGCGCTGCCGGAGGGGCTCACCCTCGTGACCGGCGCCGAACTCTCCTGCCGGATCGACGGCATCAGCTTGCACATGCTGGCCTACCTCTTCGACCCCGAGGACGCGGCCCTGCTCGCCGAGCGCGAACTGGTGCGGGACGACCGGGTGCCGCGGGCCCAGGGGATGGTCGCCAGGCTCCAGGAGCTCGGCGTGCCGATCACCTGGGAGCAGGTGGCGCGCATCGCGGGCGACGGATCGGTCGGCCGCCCGCACGTCGCCTCCGCACTGGTCGAGCTGGGCCTCGTCGACAGCGTCTCCGACGCCTTCACCGAGCAGTGGCTGGCCGACGGGGGCCGCGCCTACGTCCCCAAGCACGAGACCGATCCCTTCGAGGCGATCCGGCTGGTCAAGGGGGCCGGAGGCGTCACCGTCCTCGCTCACCCCGCCGCCGCCAAGCGGGGCCGGACCGTGCCGGAATCGGTCATCGCGGAGCTGGCCGGCGCGGGCCTCGACGGCATCGAGGTCGACCACATGGACCACGAGCCGGCCACCCGGGCGCGGCTGCGCGGTCTGGCCTCCGAACTGGGGCTGCTGACCACGGGCTCGTCCGACTATCACGGCAGCCGCAAGACCTGTGTGCTCGGGGAGTTCACGACCGACCCCGAGGTCTACGGGGAGATCACCCGCCGCGCCACCGGGGCGTTCCCGGTACCTGGCGCGGGCGGAGCGGTCTGAGTCCCCGGACGTTCCGCGCCACGCGGGTCCGGCGGAGCCGCTCCTGACCACGGCGGCACGTCCGCGGCCGAGGCCGTCCCGACGGGCCGGTGCCGTCGGGGCCGGCACGTGAGGCCCGTACGAACCGGGCCGCCGCCGTAAGGCTCCTGGCACGCTCTCTGCCGCCACCCGCCTGGTCGCGCGCCGACACCCGCGCCGGTCCGGCGGGATGTCCTGTGCGTCTCGGTGCGCGCCCGGCCGCGTCCCGGTGACCCGGGGCGTCCGGGGCCGTGTCCGGCGCCGCCGGTCGTGCCCCTGGTCGTCCGCGAGGACCCGCTCCCGTTCCGCGCCGCCGGACCGGTGGTGCCCCCGTTCCGCACCGCGGGACGACTGCCCGAAACGGTGGCCGGAAGACCCGCCCACCCTCTCCAACCACCTCGCAAGGCTGTCCTCACATGTTCGACGTCGCCGTCTTCGGCTCCCTCTTCCTCACGCTCTTCGTCATCATGGATCCCCCCGGGATCACCCCGATCTTCCTGGCGCTCACCGCCGGCCGCCCCGCCCGGGTGCAGCGGCGGATGGCCGTCCAGGCGGTCTGCGTCGCCGGCGGCGTCATCACCGTCTTCGGGCTCCTCGGGCACCAGATCCTGGACTATCTGCACGTCTCCGTGCCCGCGCTGATGATCGCGGGCGGACTGCTGCTCCTGCTCATCGCGCTCGACCTGCTCACCGGCAAGACGGACGAGCCGAAGCAGACCAAGGACGTCAACGTCGCCCTCGTACCCCTCGGGATGCCGCTGCTCGCCGGGCCCGGTGCGATCGTGTCCGTGATCCTCGCGGTGCAGAAGGCCGACTCGGTCGCCACCCAGGTCTCCGTGTGGACCGCGATCCTCGCGATCCACGTCGTGCTGTGGGTCGTGATGCGCTACTCGCTGCTGATCATCCGCGTCATCAAGGACGGCGGAGTGGTCCTGGTGACCCGGCTCGCGGGCATGATGCTCTCCGCCATCGCGGTGCAGCAGATCATCAACGGCGTCACCCAGGTGATCCGGGGGAGCTGACGGCCCCGGCGTCGCCCACGCGCAGACCCGCGTCCGCCCACGCGCAGAGCCGCGTACGCCCACGCGCAGACCCGCGTACGCCCACGCGCCGAGCCGCGTACGCCCACGCGCAGAGCCCCGCCCGGCCGCGCCCGGGGGGGGGGGGGAGTGTGTGTATCGGGTGGGTGTTCGCGGACCCCCACGCGTGCACCAGGCGCGTTGCGGGGGGTTTGGTGGGGCGGAG
>NZ_JBHYXD010000022.1:7477-14133 GCF_042751995.1 Streptomyces sp. NPDC059371
TTCTCGACTCCCCCCGCGCCCCCCCGCCGCCGCCCCCCCCCGCGCCGCGACCCCCCCCGCCGCCCCCACAGCCCACACCCCCCCCCCCCCCCGCGGGGCTCTGAAGTCTGTGAAGCGTCTGCTTGTCCGCTACGCCCTTCGCTTCCACGAGGCGCTTTCCGTGCGTTTTCGTGCGGCGAAGCGGACGGTCGTCGTCGTTATGAAGCGCTTGTGTCGGCCGGGCGGATCCACAGTCGCTGCCCGATGGCGGCGGCCTGCTGAACGATCCGATTGACGGAGGCGGCGTCCACGACTGTGCTGTCCACGGGCGTGCCGTCGACATCGTCGAGTCGCATGATTTCGAAGCGCATGGGCTTCTCCCTTCGTCTGGTCATCCTCCTGAGGAGAACTACTTGAGTGTGTGGCGAGCGAGGCATCTCTGCACTTGCTCACGTAGGGAGTCAACGGGGTGTGTGTTACAAACATTCCCTACGCTAAGGAAATTTTTCGAGAACCTAATTACCGGCGGGTAGCTCGGGTGGCGGAGACCGAACGGCGCCGGTTGTGTTCGCAGCGTGACCGCCGGGACAATGGAATCGATGAACGACGACCACGCGGCTCTGGCCGCCCGCATAGACCGTACGAACGAGCTGCTTCAGCGCATGCTCGCCGAGGTCGCGAAGACACCCTCCACCCACGCGATCTTCGTCGACGCCGGATATCTGTACGCGGCAGCGGGGCGCCTCGTCGCCGGCACGGAGGACCGCCGTTCGTTCGACCTGGACACCGAGGGCCTCATCGAGGCGCTCATCGACCGGGCCCGCACGATCTTCGCCGACAGCCGCCTGCTGCGCGTCTACTGGTACGACGGCGCACGGCGCCGCATCCACACGGCGGAACAGCAGTCCATCGCCGAACTCCCGGACGTGAAGGTCCGGTTGGGCAACCTGAACGCCAACAACCAGCAGAAGGGCGTCGATTCACTCATCCGCTCGGACCTGGAGTCCCTCGCCCGACACCGCGCCATCAGCGACGCGGCCCTGCTCGGCGGCGACGAGGACCTCGTCTCCGCGGTCGAGGCGGCGCAGGGCTACGGCGCCCGGGTCCACCTCTGGGGCATCGAGGCGCCCGAGGGCGGCAACCAGGCCGAGCCGCTGCTCTGGGAGGTCGACAGCCAGCGCACGCTCGACCTCGACTTCTTCAAGCCGTATGTGGCCAGGCGGACCGCCCAGTCGTACGACCCGACGGCGGCGGTCCGGCCCACGCGGGAGGACGTGCGCTTCGTGGGCGCCCAGATCGCCGCGAAGTGGCTTGCGGCCCGCGGCCGTGAGTCCCTGGCCGAGCTGCTGCCCGGGCACCCGTATCTGCCCGGCTCGGTCGACCAGGACCTGCTGGTCGAGGCGGAGGGGCTGCTCCAGTACTCCCTGCGCGGCCAGTCGGACCTGCGCCGCGCCCTGCGGGACGGCTTCTGGGAGCACCTTCAGGGGCAGTACTAGCCGACACGGCCGGGAGTTGGCCGACGGCGCCGGGAGCGGTGCCGGCCCCGATGATGCCGGGAGCTGTGCCGGCTCATGCCGCCGTGAGCTGTGCCGGCCCATGCCGCCGGGGGTGGTGCCGGCTCATGCCGCCGGGAGTGGCGTCAGTCCGCGCTGCCGGGAGCGCTCGTGGGCCGTGTGCCGTCCCAGAACGCGGCCAGGGCGTGGGCGGTCTCCAGCGGCTGGTCGGCGTTCGGGGAGTGTTCCGCGCTCTCCACGACCGTGCGGAGCGCGTCCAGCCGTACGGCCATCCCGTCCAGCAGGGCGACCGGCCAGGTGTCGTCACGCTCGCCCGACAGCACATGCTTCGGGAGCGGGACGGCGGCCAGTTCGGCGACCCGGTCGGGCTCCTCGCAGAGCTGGCGGCCCGTGGCGACGAGCTGGGCGGGACTGTTGCCGAGCCAGCGGCGGCGCAGGTCGGCGAGGTCGTCGAGCCCCGCGTCCAGCCCGCCCGTGTCGGTCTCCTCGGGCGACTCCATCGCTTGGATGGCCTCCCACACCTCGGCCATGCTCATCACGGCCAGCGCGTCCCGCAGCAGCTTGACGCGCTGCTGCTGTGCCGTGGAGATCTGCGCCGGGCCGGAGGCCATGAGCGTCAGGGACACGAACGGCGACGGGTCGGTCAGCACCGCGGCACGCGCTATCTGACCGCCGAGCGAGTGCCCCACGAGGTGCACCGGAGTGCCGACCGCAGCGGCCTGCGCGAGTACGTCCTGCGCCAACTCGTCCTGCGCGTAAGCAGTTTCGTCGTCCCGTGGCCCCTCGGTCTCGAACTGTCCGCGCCCGTCCACGGCCACCGTCCGGTAGCCCGCCGCCGCCAACGGCACGTGCAGCGCGATGAAGTCCTCCTTGCTCCCGGTGAATCCCGGCAGCAGCAGGGCGGTCCCCTTGCACCGTCCCTCCGGCGCGGCGTCGAGCACGGCGAATTCGCCGCGCGGGGTGGACAACCGGTACGCGCGGACACCGGCGGGCGGAACGAATGTGTAGGGCCTGCTCATGCGGAGGAGGCTATCGGGCGTCGGCGACGGCCGCTCGACGGGTGCGTTGCCCCGAGGCCGGTCCCCGGTGAAGTCCGCCGTGGGCCGGCGGGTGGGGCGGAGCCGGGAAACGCCGACGGCCGGAGCGGGGAAACGCCGACGGCCCGGCCCCACCGGATGGGGGACCGGGCCGTCGGAGGAGAGGTCAGCTCTCCGTGGGCTCCGTGGCGACAGCCTTGCGGGTGCGTCGGCGCGCGGCGGGCTTGGCCTCCGTGGCTTCGGCGGCCTGGGCCGGGATCTCGGCTTCGGCGACGGCCTTGCGGGTCCGGCGGCGCACGGGCTTGGCCTCGGTCGCCTCGGCGGCCTCGGTGGTGTCCGTGGTCGCGGCCTTGGCGCGGGTCCGGCGCGGCTTGGTGACCGTCTCGGTGACCTCGGTCGCGGGGGCCTCGACGGTGTCGACGGCGGCCTCCGCGGCCTTGCGGGTCCGGCGGCGCGCGGGCTCGGCCGGGGCCTCGGAGGCCTCGGCGACCGTCTCGGCGGCGGGCGCCGTCTCGACGGTCTTGCGGGTCCGGCGGCGGGCCGGCTTGGCCGGAGCCTCGGCGACGACCTCGGCGGCGGCACTCTCGACCACGGCCTCGGCGGCGGTCACCACCGCCTCCGCCGTCTCGACGGCCGTCGCGGCGCTCTTGCGGCTCCGGCGACGGCGCGGCGCGGCCGGCTCGTCGGTGACACCCTCGGCCGTCGCCACGGCGGATTCCGCGGCCTCGGTCACGGGGGCGGCGGCAACGGCCGCCACGGCCTCGCCCGCTCCACCGCGCGTCCGCCGGCGGCGGCGCGGCGTACGGGGCTCGGAGCTGTCGACGGACGCGGGCGACTCCGTGGCCGCCGGAGCGGCCGTGGACGCGGACGTCTCCTCCGAAGGCGCACCGCTGCGCGTACGACGGCGCTGGCGGGGCGTACGGGGGGCGCGCTCACGCTCGGTGGACGAGGGCGCGGCCGAACGGCCACCGCGGCCACGCGGAGCGCCACGGCCACCGGTCTCGCCCAGGTCCTCGACCTCTTCGGCCGCGAGCCCGGCGCGGGTGCGCTCGGAACGCGGCAGGACACCCTTGGTGCCGGCCGGGATGCTGAGCTCCTCGTAGAAGTGAGGAGAGGTCGAGTACGTCTCCGGCGGGGCCGGGAAACCGAGGTCCAGCGCCTTGTTGATGAGCTGCCAGCGCGGGATGTCGTCCCAGTCGACGAGGGTGATCGCGATGCCCTTGGCACCCGCGCGGCCGGTGCGGCCGATGCGGTGCAGGTACGTCTTCTCGTCCTCGGGGGACTGGTAGTTGATGACGTGGGTGACGCCCTCGACATCGATACCACGCGCGGCGACGTCGGTGCAGACGAGGACGTCGACCTTGCCGTTGCGGAAGGCGCGCAGCGCCTGCTCGCGGGCGCCCTGGCCGAGGTCGCCGTGGACCGCGCCGGACGCGAAGCCGCGCTGCTGGAGCTGGTCGGCGAGGTCCGCCGCCGTCCGCTTGGTGCGGCAGAAGACCATCGCGAGACCGCGGCCGTCGGCCTGCAGTATGCGCGAGACCATCTCCGGCTTGTCCATGTTGTGCGCGCGGTACACGAACTGCTTGGTGTTCGCGACCGTCGCGCCCGAGTCGTCCGGCTCGGAGGCGCGGATGTGTGTGGGCTGCGACATGTAGCGGCGCGCGAGACCGATGACCGCGCCCGGCATGGTCGCCGAGAACAGCATCGTCTGACGGCGGGCCGGCAGCATGTTCATGATCTTCTCGACGTCGGGCAGGAAGCCCAGGTCGAGCATCTCGTCGGCCTCGTCGAGGACGAGGGCCTTGACGTGCTTGAGGTTGAGCTTCTTCTGGCCCGCGAGGTCCAGCAGGCGCCCGGGGGTGCCGACGATGACGTCGACGCCCTTCTTCAGGGCCTCGACCTGGGGCTCGTACGCCCGGCCGCCGTAGATGGCCAGAACGCGTACGTTGCGAACCTTGCCCGCGGTCAGCAGGTCGTTGGTCACCTGGGTGCACAGCTCGCGCGTCGGGACGACGACGAGGGCCTGCGGGGCGTCGGTGAGTTGCTCGGGCTTGGCCCGGCCGGCCTCGACGTCCGCGGGGACGGTGACGCGCTCCAGGAGGGGGAGGCCGAAGCCCAGCGTCTTGCCGGTGCCGGTCTTGGCCTGGCCGATGACGTCGGTGCCGGAAAGGGCGACCGGGAGCGTCATCTCCTGGATGGGGAAGGGGTTGACGATGCCGACGGCCTCAAGGGCCTCGGCGGTCTCAGGGAGGATTCCGAGCTCTCGGAAAGTCGTAGTCAGGGTGCTGCCTCTTCTGTGTACGCGGTGCGAGGCGAACGCGGGGGTCGTGACGGGACCGTGCCGGGGACGTCGGCCGCTCTTGACGGGCGGGCCGGGTGGCATGGGACCACTGCCGACGCTCGAGCTCTCGTGCCGCTGAGGGTTCCCTCCGGATGTCGTACGCAATGTGCCGTACCGACGAGGAGGGCTGTCGGGTCGGAGCCGATCGGGCCACCGACCGGGCATCCTCATTCGTGCGGCCCGTCGAATACTCGCCGGGCGCATTACCACCATACCCCGGATTCGCGCACATGTGATGGCCGATTTGGTCACGTAGTCGTCGTCGCACAGGTTGACCAGGGACTTCCCTCGTGCTGTGAGCGGGCTATTGTGCGCTTCATGACGACGCCTGACAACGCCGCTGAGAAGCCCGCCGAGGCCCCCGCCGACACCGCCCCCGCGGCCACCGGAGTCGCCGCGCAGAACTGGGAGACGGCCTCGGCCGAGCCCCAGTACCGCGCCGCGGTCGTGGACCTGCTCGGAGCGCTCGCGTACGGCGAGCTCGCGGCGTTCGAGCGGCTCGCGGAGGACGCCAAGCTGGCGCCCACGCTCAGCGACAAAGCGGAGCTGGCGAAGATGGCGTCCTCCGAGTTCCACCACTTCGAGCAGTTGCGGGACCGGCTCGCCGCGATCGGCGCGGAGCCGACGCAGGCGATGGAGCCCTTCGTCGCCGCGCTCGACGGCTTCCACCGGCAGACGGCCCCCTCGGACTGGCTGGAGGGGCTCGTCAAGGCGTACGTCGGCGACTCGATCGCCAGTGACTTCTACCGTGAGGTCGCGGCCCGCCTCGACTCGGACACCCGCGGGCTCGTCCTCGGCGTCCTCGACGACACCGGGCACGCCGGTTTCGCCATCGAGAAGGTGCGCGCCGCGATCGACGCCGACCCGCGCGTGGGGGGCCGGCTCGCGCTGTGGGCGCGCCGGCTGATGGGCGAGGCCCTGTCCCAGTCGCAGCGCGTGGTCGCCGACCGCGACGCACTGTCGACGATGCTCGTGGGCGGCGTGGCGGACGGATTCGACCTCGCGGAGGTCGGCCGGATGTTCTCCCGGATCACCGAGGCGCACACCAAGCGGATGGCCGCGCTGGGCCTGGCGGCCTAGAGCGCCCAGGGCCTCACGCCTCCCGGACGCCGGGAGGCGCGCGGCCGGGGGATTTGATCGCCCCGCCGTCTAGACGCGCGGTTCACGGTCGCGGGAGCGGGGCCTTCGCAGCGGCTTACGCGGTCGCCGAGTGGCGTCGAAAACGCTCCTCGGGGCGCAGCAGCAACGACAGCAGCGCCGCCGAGACGGCCACCGCGCCGAGAAGGATGGCCAGGAAGTGGCCGGAGCCCAGCGCCGTGTGCGTCAGGAAGGCACCGAACAGGGCTCCCGCCACCCCGGTCGACAGGACCAGGCTGCGCGACGGCAACCGGTGGGGCAGGCGGTACGAGGCCGCCCATGCCAGCGCGAGACCGATCAGCGCGGAGCCGAACGCTTCCAAGAACATGGTGGGGTCCCTCCCTCACGGCCGGTGCAAATCGGTCGTAGCCGGTCCTACCCCTGACGTTCGGAACGCAACCCTCCTCCATGCCCGGCATGTGCTCCATCTGCGGAAGTGACGGAACGGAAGCGAGCGTGCGCCGGACGCGATGGCCGCGCGAACCGGCGGGACGCGCGTACGGGAAGGGGGGGGGGGGGGGGGCGCGGGCTGGGGGTTCGGGACGCGGTACGCGGCGGTGGCCGCGGTTTTGCGCGCGGCGGCGGCCACGGCCACCGCCAAGTACCTCTTCGTACCTGTCATGAACGGACAACTCCTAGTGATGGGAC
>NZ_JBHYXD010000022.1:14143-14698 GCF_042751995.1 Streptomyces sp. NPDC059371
TAAGTGACCCTCGGGACCGGCGGGGCCCCGGCAGGCGTGCCCCGGGGGACCCGCGGGGCCGCGCCACGGGGAGGGGCCGGTTCACACCTCCCCGGGGCCCTTCCCGTACTGCTGCGTGGCTCAGTCGCCCTACAGGGCGCTGAATCCGACCTTGCGCTGCGTGGGCTCGCCGAGCTCCACGTACGCCAGCCGGTCGGCCGGAACCAGGACCTTGCGGCCGTGGTCGTCCACGAGGCTCAGGAGCTGCGACTTGCCGGCCAGCGCCTCGGACACCGCGCGCTCGACCTCTTCCGGGGTCTGACCGCTCTCCAGAACGATCTCGCGGGGCGCGTGCTGCACGCCGATCTTGACCTCCACGGCTTTGTCCCTCCGACGGTCAGTCATGTGCGCGTTCGTACGCGCCGTACGCAGCACACATTAGCCCGGCGAGGGGACGCGCACGCTCCGCCCGGGAACGCCAGGAGCGAACAGCCGACGGGAACAAAGAAGCGGGGGGGGGGGGGGCGCCCGCGCATGCACACAGAAGAGGGGGCGGGGGGGAACGGGGTGGCGGTG
>NZ_JBHYXD010000022.1:14708-20947 GCF_042751995.1 Streptomyces sp. NPDC059371
CCACACACTCTGCCCGCGGCGTGCCTCCCCCCCGCCCCCGCCCGGCCACCCCAGGCCCCAACCCCCCCCGTCAACACACCCCCCGGCGGGGGGCGCCCCCCGCCCGCTTCCTCCGCGTCGGTGATCCGGTGATCCCGTGTTCCGGTGATCCGATGGACCGGCGGTGCGGCGGTCCGGCGGATCAGTGGTGGTCGGTGCCGTGCAGCGGGAATCCCGCGATGCCCCGCCAGGCGAGCGAGGTCAGAAGCTGGACCGCCTGATCGCGCGGGACACTGCGGTCGCTGTGCAGCCAGGAACGGGCCACCACCTGGGCCAGACCACCGAGGCCCGAGGCCAGGAGCATCGACTCCGCGCGCGAGAGACCCGTGTCCTCGGCGATGACGTCACAGATCGCCTCGGCGCACTCGTGCGTCACCTTGTCGACCCGCTCGCGCACCGCCGGCTCGTTGGTCAGGTCCGACTCGAAGACCAGCCGGAACGCGCCGCCGTCGTCCTCCACGTACGCGAAGTAGGCGTCCATTGTGGCGCGGACGCGCAGCTTGTTGTCCGAGGTCGACGCGAGCGCCGCCCGTACCGCCAGGAGCAGCGACTCGCAGTGCTGGTCGAGCAGGGCGAGGTACAGATCGAGCTTGCCCGGGAAGTGCTGGTAGAGAACCGGCTTGCTGACGCCCGCGCGCTCGGCGATGTCGTCCATGGCGGCCGAGTGATATCCCTGCGCAACGAAAACTTCCTGGGCGGCGCCGAGGAGCTGGTTGCGCCGGGCACGGCGCGGCAGGCGAGTGCCCCGCGGGCGTGCTGCCTCTGTCTGCTCGATGGCTGTCACGCCGCCTCCCAATCTTGTCCACGTGCGGTGTGCGCCGCGCCGCCATCGTACTTTTCGGTAACCCCGCTGTGTGCGGTGCGGGCGCAGAATTTCACGGACCGGACCCGACCGGGACGGCGCACAGTGTGCCGAAGGGGACGAGCTGGGCACCCGGGCGGCGCGGCGGCCCTGATCAGCGCCGTCGGGTCACCCGTGAATACCGGCTCGCGGAGGGACGCCGATCCGCCCGCGGACGCCGCGTCACCTGTAGTCGTCCTCGTTCAGTCGGACGACCCGGGCCTGCTCGGCCAGATCCGCGTCGTCGGCGTTGAGGCGGTCGCCCGGGGGCTCCGGGTCGACGTCGTCCGCGGGGTCCAGCTCGGCGGACTGCTCTACGGCGTCGGCCTCGGGGGCCTCCGCGTCGGGAATCTCCCGGAACTGGTCGTCGAACGTTCCGGGGTCTGTCGGGTCGACTGTCATGGTTCCTCTTCCCGAACGGTACGAGTGCGCTCCTGTATGCCGGACGAGTGCCCTCGTTCGAAGCCTAGGAGACACGCGATCCGGACGCTATGCGATCCGCCCGTGATCTGTGACGGCGAACACATGAGCCCCGGCGTGATCGTCTCGTAACATTGCGGCATGTCTTCGACCGAACTTCCTTCCGCGCCGGCCGCGAGTGTCATGCCGAGGGTCGGCGCCGTCAGGGTCGCGGAGGGGGAGAGACTGCGATCGGTCGGGCTGCCCGGCATCACCCTGACGATCCGGTCGAGACCGCCGGTCCGGGAGGGACTTCCGCCCGCGCTGTACGTGCACGGTCTGGGCGGCTCCTCGCAGAACTGGTCGGCACTGATGTCCGAGCTCGACGGGCTGGTGGAGAGCGAGGCCCTCGATCTGCCGGGCTTCGGCGACTCGCCGCCGCCGGACGACGGCGACTACTCGATCACCGGACACGCGCGCGCGGTCATCCGACACCTCGACGCGTCCGGACGCGGGCCAGTACATCTTTTCGGCAATTCCCTCGGTGGAGCCGTCACCACACGCGTCGCGGCGGTGCGGCCGGATCTCGTCCGGACGCTCACGCTGGTGTCTCCCGCGCTGCCCGAGATCCGGGCCCAGCGCACCGCCTGGCCGACCGCGCTGCTCGCTCTGCCCGGGGTGGCGGGACTGTTCACGAAACTCACCAAGGAATGGAGCGCTGAGCAGCGCGTACGGGGGGTGCTGGCCCTCTGTTACGGCGATCCCGGCATCGTCACTCCCGAGGGGTTCCGCCACGCGGTCGAGGAGATGGAACGGCGGCTCGCCCTGCCCTACTTCTGGGACGCCATGGCACGCTCCGCGCGCGGGGTCGTGAACGCCTACACGCTCGGCGGGCAGCACGGACTGTGGCGTCAGGCCGAACGGGTGCTCGCCCCGACGCTCCTGGTCTACGGCGGCCGGGACCAACTTGTCGGCTACCGTATGGCCCAGCGCGCGGCCCGTGCCTTCCGCGACTCCCGGCTGCTGTCCCTGCCGGAGGCGGGGCACGTCGCCATGATGGAGTATCCGGGGACGGTCGCCACCGCCTTCCGTGAACTCCTGGCGGACCTGGAGGAGTTGACCTCTTCGGTGGCAGTCGGCGTGGAGAGCTGAGGCGGGAAGTGGGACGACACAGTCGTCGGGGGCGGGCCGGCAAGACGGACACCGCGCAGACGCGAGCGGTTCCGGCGGAGGAAGCACCACCCGCGCCCGCACCGGGCCCGGACGGCGCCCGCCGTGCGACGACACGCCCGCCCGGACCCCTGGGGCCCTACCCGCCCGCGAACGGCACCCCGCAGCAGAGCGCACCACGATTCCCCGACGGGACTCCGGCGCACGGTTTCCCGCGTGTGACGGACGGCACTCCCGCGCGTGGGGTGCCGCGTTACGCCGACGGGACCCCGGCTCACGGCATTCCCCGCTTCCAGGGCGGCGCCCCGGCCCAGGGCGGAACCCCGGCCCAGGGCGGAGCCCCGGCCCAGGGCGGGCCACGGTTCCAGGGTCGTGCCCCGGTTCACGGCGGGCCGCGCCTTCCCGACGGGACCCCGGCCCACGGAAGCCCGCGGCTTCCCGACGGGACCCCCGCCCATGGAATGCCGCAGGTGCGGGGCGGGCATCCCGAGCAGCGTGAACAGGGCGGCGGCTGGGGGGAGTCCGGAGCCGGCGGAGCTTCTCGGGGCGCGCCCGCCGGGGCGCGGGTGCCCCGGCAGCGTCAGCAGACCGTGGCGGGACCCCGGCAGGCGTACGTCGACGCGTTCGACCTCGACGAGGGGCCGGACGACGGCGCGGCGGGGCGGACGGTCGGCTCCCGTGCGGCCGGGCTCGACGACTCCGCCGACCGGAACGCCCGGTCCACCGGCACGGGTGACCGCCCGCTGCCGGAGGCCGGTGACCAGGACGAGGCCAAGGCCCGCAAGGGATGGGCGTTCACCGGGATCGCGGCGGCGGCCGTCACCACCGTGCTGGCCGTCGTCGTGGCCGGACAGATGGCCACGGGAGGGCACGAAGCCGACGCGCGGGCGCAGACAGCCGACAGCGGCGGCCGGACCACCCAGGACTCCGCCTCGCGCGGCGACGACCGGCCGACCCAGTCGGGGCAGCCGCAGGTGGCCGCGGCGCCCCTGACGTACGACCAGCAGATGGCCAGGACGTACCCGCTCGGGGCGAAGCTCAAGGCGTCGGGGAAGTTCGCCGTGGTGCCCGGAGTCGCCAAGGCGCCCGGTAAGGGACACAAGTACACCTACCGCGTCGACATCGAGCAGGGCCTCGATCTCGACGGCGCGCTCTTCGCCGACGCCGTGCAGAAGACCCTGAACGACAAACGGAGCTGGGCGCACGGCGGCACCCGGACCTTCGAGCGGATCGATTCCGGCGAACCGGACTTCGTCATCACGCTGGCGAGTCCCGGCACCACCGCCGAGTGGTGCGCCAAGTCGGGGCTCGACACCACGGAGGACAACGTGTCGTGCGACTCGGCGTCCACCGAGCGCGTCATGATCAACGCGTACCGCTGGGCCCAGGGCTCCAAGACCTACGGCTTCGGTGACGAGATTCACGCCTACCGGCAGATGCTGATCAATCACGAGGTCGGCCACCGGCTCGGATACGGCCACGTCACCTGCGAGAAGGACGGCGATCTCGCCCCGGTCATGCAGCAGCAGACCAAGTTCCTCGACCACGACGGAATTCACTGCCGACCCAACCCCTGGGCCTATCCCGCGAGTTGACGGAAAGCGCGCGCATCGCTTTGACATGCGGAAAAAGATCGTTCATATTTTCCGCATGTCCTCCCGTCACGCCTCCGTTCGCGCCGCCATCGAGCTGGCGCTCATCGGCGTGACCGCGCTCTGCGTGGCCGACATCCACTGTTGCTGACGCCCGCCCCAGGCGAGTGCGTCGCTTTCCCTCCCGTCTTGTTCCCGTGCGCCCCTGAACCTCCGCGGTTCCGCGCGCCCGTGCCCCTTTCGGTCCGGTCGGACTCCGACGCCTGACGCCCTGGGCGAGCTCTGCGCTCCGCCGTCTCACTCCGTGTCATTCCGTCTCAGTATTCGAGTCATCCGAGAGGTCGTCTTCCGATGCGTCAACCGTCCGTCACAGCGCGCCGCGTGGCCGCGGCATCCGTCAGCCTGATCGTGGCAGCGGGCGCCGCCGCCTGCGGGCCGAAGGACAACGATGCCAAGAGCTCCGGTGGCGACTCAAAGCCCCACAAGGGCGGCACCCTCACCGTCCTGAACCGCAACCCGCAGGAAGACTTCGACCCCGCGCGGCTCTACACCTCCGGCGGCGGCAACGTTCCCTCGCTCGTCTTCCGCACGCTCACCACCCGCAACCGTGAGAACGGGGCCGCCGGCGCCAAGGTCGTGCCCGACCTCGCCACCGACACCGGCCGCGCGAGCGAGAACGCGACCGTGTGGACGTACACCCTGAAGAAGGGCCTCAAGTACGAGGACGGAACCGCGATCACCTCCGCCGACATCAAGTACGGCATCGAGCGCTCGTTCGCGGCTGAGCTCTCCGGAGGCGCCCCCTACCTGCGGGACTGGCTGATCGGCGGCGCCGACTACCAGGGTCCCTACAAGGACAAGAAGGGCCTCGACTCGATCGAGACGCCGGACGATCTGACCATCGTCTTCCACCTGAACAAGCCCGAGGGCGAGTTCCCCTACCTGGCCACGCAGACGCAGTTCGCGCCCGTCCCGAAGGCCAAGGACACCGGCACGAAGTACGAGGAGCACCCGGTCTCCTCGGGTCCGTACAAGGTCGTCAAGAACGAGAACGACGGTGAGCGCCTCACCCTGGAGCGCAACACGCACTGGTCCGCGTCGACCGACGCCGAGCGCAAGGCCTACCCGGACAAGATCGACGTACGGTCCGGTCTTGACTCCTCCGTGATCAACCAGCGGCTGTCCTCCTCCCAGGGCACGGACGCCGCCGCCGTCACCACGGACACCAACCTCGGCCCGGCCGAGCTCGCCAAGGTGACCGGGGACAAGGCGCTGGCATCGCGCGTCGGCACCGGGCACTTCGGCTACACGAACTACCTCGCCTTCAACCCGAAGGTGAAGCCGTTCGACAACCCGAAGGTGCGCCAGGCGATCTCGTACGCCATCGACCGCAGCTCGGTGATCAACGCCGCGGGCGGTTCGTCCCTCGCCGAGGCCGCCACGACGTACCTGCCGAACCAGAACTCCTTCGGCTACACGCCCTACGACCTCTTCCCGGCGGGCGCCTCCGGCAACGCGGCCAAGGCCAAGGAACTCCTCGCGCAGGCCGGTTACAAGAACGGTCTGAGCATCACGCTCACGCATTCCAACAGCAAGGACTTCGAGACCAGCCCCGAGATAGCGACCGCGATCCAGGACGCGCTCAAGAAGGCCGGCATCACGGTCAAGCTCCAGGGTCTGGAGGAGAACGACTACAGCGACAAGATCACCACCGCCAAGACCGAGCCGGGCCTCTTCCTCGCCCACTGGGGTGCCGACTGGCCCTCCGGCGGTCCCTTCCTGGCCCCGATCTTCGACGGCCGGCAGATCGTCAAGGACGGCGCCAACTTCAACACCGGTTTCCTCGACGACAAGTCCGTCAATGACGAGATCGACGCGATCAACAAGTTGACCGACCTCGGCGAGGCCGCCAAGCGCTGGGGCGCACTGGACAAGAAGATCGGCGCGCAGGCGCTGACGGTGCCGCTGTTCCACCCCGTCTACAAGCGCCTGTACGGCAAGGACGTCAAGAACATCGTGATCAGCGACTGGACCGGCGTTCTGGACATCTCCCAGACCGCGGTGAAGTAGCCCTGTGAGCGAGGCACTTGTCGCCTCCCCGGCCCCCGGGGGGCGGGGGGGGCGCGCGGGGTGGCCGGGGGGCCGGGGGCGCGCGGGGAGGGGGGGGGCGGGGGGGCGGCGCGCGCGCGGGGGCGCGG
>NZ_JBHYXD010000022.1:20957-69414 GCF_042751995.1 Streptomyces sp. NPDC059371
GTGTGCGAGTGTGGCGCCGGTCGCTAGAGGCGCCCCCCCCCCCCCCGAGGGGCGCGCCCCCCCCCCCCCCGGGGGCCTCGGGGGCCCGTCAGTTCTGGCGGCGGCTGCGTGCGCAGCGCGCCGCCCTGGTCGCGGCGGCCGTTGTGGCGCTGCTCGTCCTGATCGCGCTCGCCGCACCGCTGCTCACGGCGATCGAGGGCCAGGACCCCACCACCTACCACCCCTCGCTGGTGGACTCCGCGCGCGGCGGCGTCCCCGTCGGCCCGCTCGGCGGCATCGGCGCCGACCACTGGCTCGGCGTCGAACCCCAGACCGGCCGCGACCTGTTCGCACGCCTCGTCTACGGCGCCAGGGTCTCCCTCGGCGTCGCGCTCGCCGCGACCGTGGTGCAGGTCCTCATCGCCGTCCTCGTCGGCGTCTCGGCGGCCCTCGGGAACCGATGGGTCGATCAAGTGCTGAGCCGGATCACCGAGATCATCGTCGCGCTGCCGCTGATGATCATGTCGTTGGCGCTGCTGGCCGTCGTGCCCGGCAGTTTCCCGCGACCCGTCCTGGTCGCCCTCGTCATCGGGCTGATCGCCTGGGGCACGCTCGCGAAGATCGTGCGCGCGCAGACGCTCACCCTCAAGCAGCTCGACTACGTCGCCGCCGCCCGGCTCAGCGGCTGGGGCACCTGGCGGATCGCCCGCCGCGACCTGCTGCCGGGCCTCGCCGCCCCGCTCATCACCTACTCCGCGCTCCTCGTGCCGATGAACATCGGCGTCGAGGCCGCCCTGTCCTTCCTCGGCGTCGGCGTGAAGCCGCCGACTCCGTCCTGGGGACAGATGCTGACCTCCGCCGACGTCTGGTACCAGGCGGCGCCCCAGTACCTGCTGCTGCCCGCGGGCGCGCTCTTCCTCACCGTCCTGGCCCTGACCGTCCTCGGCGACGGCGTGCGCACGGCCCTCGACCCCCGCGCGGCCTCCCGCCTGCGCGTCGGCACGGGCCGCAAGGGAGAGGCCAGGGCCGAGGCGAACGGGACCACGCGGGCCGGCGGCGACGCGACCGTGCCCCGACAGGACACGTCCGGCACGGATCTGCCGCCCGCCGACGCGTCCGGCACGGAGCTGCCCCCGGCCGGCGCGCCTGGCGCGGATCTGCCGCTGGGCGACGCGCCCGGCGTGGATCTGCCTCTGGCCGGCGCGTCAAGCGCCGATCTGACCCGGTCCGACGCCCCCGGCGCGGATCTGACCCGGTCCGACGCCCCCGGCGCGGATCGGTCCCGGTCCGGTGTGCCCGCCGACGGGACGAAGGAGGCCACGGCATGAACGGCTTCACCGGGTTCGTCCTGCGCCGGACCCTCGCCACCGCGGTCACCCTCCTCGCCATCTCGGTGATTGTCTACGTCGTCTTCTACGCGACACCGGGCAACGTCGCCCAGATCACCTGCGGCCCGCGCTGCTCACCCCTCCAAGTGCACCAGGTCGCCCAGCAGTTGCACCTCGACGACCCGCTGTACGTGCGCTACTGGCACTTCCTCGAAGGCATCCTCGCCGGCCAGGACTACTCGACCGGCACCTCGGTCCAGCACTGCCCGGCGCCCTGCCTCGGGCTGTCCTACCGGACGGACCAGCAGGTCACCCGGCTGATCCTGACGAAGCTGCCGGTCAGCCTGTCGCTGGTGTTCGGCGCCATGGTCGTATGGCTCGTGCTCGGTGTCGGCACCGGCGTGCTCTCCGCCTGGCGGCGCGGCCGGCTCAGCGAGCGGGTGCTCACCGGGCTCACCCTCGCCGGCACGGCGACGCCCGTCTTCGTCATCGGTCTGATCCTGATGATCGTCGTCTGCGGCCAGCTCGAACTGCTGCCCTTCCCGCAGTACGTGAACTTCTCCGACGACCCCGAACAGTGGGCGTGGAACCTGGTGCTCCCCTGGCTCTCGCTCGCCCTCGTCGAAGCCGCCGCGTTCGCCCGGCTGACCAGGGCCTCGATGCTGGAGACGCTGGCCGAGGACCACATCCGGACCTTCCGCGCGTACGGCGTGGGGGAGCGGTCGATCATCGGGCGGCACGCCGTCCGGGGAGCGCTCGCCTCGATCATCGCGCTGAACGCCAACACCTTCGGGTCTGCGGTCGGCGGCGCGGTGCTCACCGAGACGCTCTTCGGACTGCCCGGCATCGGCCAGGAACTGGTGCACGCGGTGAACGTCGTCGACCTTCCCGTGGTCGTCGGCATGGTCCTGGTCATCGGCTTCTTCGTGGTCATCGCCAACGCCGTCGCGGACGTGCTCTACGCGGTGGCCGACCGACGGGTGGTGCTGGCATGAGCGACTCTTCCCCGACCCTGTCCACGGTCGATCAGGCGGGGGCGGACTCCTCTCCCCGCTCCTCCGCGGACTCCGCCCCGGCCGCTTCCGCCGCCCCGCTGGTCGAAGTGCGCGACCTCGTCGTCGACTTCGGGGGTCTGCGCGCCGTCGACGGGATCTCCTTCCGGCTGGAGAAGGGCGCCGCTCTCGGCCTGGTCGGCGAGTCCGGCTCGGGCAAGTCCACCGTGGCGTCGGCCCTGCTGGCCCTGCACCGGGGCACCGGAGCGCGCGTCGACGGCACGGTCCGTGTGGCCGGCGTCGACGTCCAGCGGGCGTCCGACGACGAACTGCGCGGGCTGCGCGGCGGGAAGGCGGCCATGGTCTTCCAGGACCCGCTGTCCTCCCTCGACCCGTACTACGCGGTCGGCGACCAGATCGCCGAGGTGTACCGGGTGCACGCCAAGGCGTCCCGGCGGGCGGCACGCGCGCGTACGGTGCGTGTGCTGGACCGCGTCGGCATCCCCGACGCGGCCCGCCGGTCCCGCTCGCGCCCGCACGAGTTCAGCGGCGGTATGCGCCAGCGCGCCCTCATCGCCATGGCGCTGGCCTGCGAACCCGAGCTCCTGATCGCCGACGAGCCCACCACGGCGCTCGACGTGACCGTCCAGGCGCAGATCCTCGACCTCCTGCACACCCTGCGCCACGAGACCGGGACAGGACTGCTGCTGGTCACCCATGACGTCGGGGTCGCGGCCGAGAGCGTCGACGAGATCCTGGTCATGCGGCACGGACGCGCGGTCGAGCACGGGCCGGTGCGTGACGTCCTCGGCGCGCCCCGGGAGCCGTACACCCGCGAACTCCTCGGCGCCGTCCCGCGCGTGGACACACCCCGGGCCGCCGACGTCGTCCGGCCGAAGGACATCGGCGGACCGGACGACGTCATTGGGCCGGACGCGGTCACCGGGCCGGACGCGGTCACCGGGCCGGGCGACGTCGTCCTCGAAGCGGCCGGGCTCCGGCGGGAGTTCGGGCGCGGGAAGCGGAGGTTCACGGCCGTCGACGACGTGTCGCTGAGCGTCCGCCGGGGCGAGACCCTCGGCATCGTCGGTGAGAGCGGCAGCGGGAAGACGACCCTGGGAAGGATGCTGGTCGGGCTCCTGGAACCCACCGCCGGCGTGGTCCGTCACGAAGGGCGCGAACAGTCCGGCGTCCGCCCCTCGGTGCAGATGGTCTTCCAGGACCCGGTGTCGTCCCTCAACCCCCGGCGCAGCGTGGGCGAGTCCATCGCCGACCCGTTGCGGGCGCGCGGAGACCGGGACGAGGGGCGTGTCCGAGGGCGCGTACGGGAACTGCTGGAGCGCGTGGGGCTCGACGGATCGCACTACGACCGCTACCCGCACGAGTTCAGCGGCGGACAGCGTCAGCGTGTGGGCATCGCACGGGCACTGGCCGCGGAACCGCACGTCATCGTGTGCGACGAACCGGTCTCCGCGCTCGACGTCACCACACAGGCCCAGGTGGTCGCCCTGCTCGGTGAGCTGCAGCGGGAGCTCGGGCTCGCGTTGGTGTTCGTGGCGCACGACCTCGCGGTCGTACGCCAGGTCAGCGACCATGTGGCGGTGATGCGGCGCGGCCGGATCGTCGAGCACGGTCCCGCCGACGAGGTCTACGAGAGTCCCCGCGACCCGTACACCCGGCAGCTGCTGGCCGCCGTACCGGCGCTCGACCCGGAGATCGCGGCACGGCGCCGCGCGGAGCGCGAGGAACTGTCCCCGGCGTGATCCACACGCCCGGGGTCCGCGGGAACGTGCCCGCGTGAACGCGTAGCGCTACGAAACGCGACCTGCGCGGGAAAGTTACGACCGTTCACCCCTTTTGGTGGTGCGATGGACAACCGTCCGTCGCACCACCGCCTTGTCCGCATACCTTCGTCCCGCTGCGAGCCGCCGGGTCAACGACGGCTCCTCATACGGGAGATCGGGGGTGTGCTCGTGCGCATCGGACTGCTTACGGAGGGTGGCTATCCGTATGTGAGCGGTGACGCCGGACTCTGGTGCGACCGGCTCGTGCGCGGGCTCGGGCAGCACGAGTTCGACCTCTACGCGCTCAGCCGCACCGAGCGCCAGGAGGACCAGGGCTGGGTCCGGCTGCCGCCCCAGGTCGGCCGCGTCCGCACGGCACCGCTGTGGACGACGCACGACGACGGCGTGGTGTACGGGCGCCGGGTCCGGCGCCGGTTCGCCGAGACGTACGGCGAGCTGGTGGCCGCGGTGTGCGGGGGACCCCGAGACGCGAGCACCGAAGCCCCCGGGGACCCGGCGGCTCACGCCGCCGCCGAGGCGGACCGTTTCGCCAGCGCCCTGTACGGGCTGGCCGAACTCGCCCGGGACGAGGGCGGGCTGGCCGGCGCCCTGCGCTCCGAGGACGCGGTGCGCGTCCTCGAACAGGCCTGTCGCGCACCCGGCGCACTCCGTACGGCCCGCACCGCGCGCGTCCCCGACCTGCTCACCGTCGCCGCGCACGTCGAGCGCACGCTGCGCCCCCTCTCGCTGGACTGGTACGCGGACGACGCGCTCGGCTCGGCGGACCTCTGCCACGCCGCGGCCGGCGGGGCGGCGGCACTGCCCGGCCTCCTCGCCCGGCACTTCCTCGGCGTCCCGCTGCTGGTCACCGAGTACGGCGTGCACCTGCGGGCGCACTACCTGGCCGCCGCGACGCTCGAAGAGGGCCCCGTGGTCCGGGCGCTGCTCGCCGCGTTCCACGGCCGACTGGCCACCGAGGTCTACCGCGCGGCCGCGCTCATCACGCCCGGCAACGCGCATGCCCGTCGCTGGCAGGAGCGTTGCGGCGCCGACCGCGCCAAACTGCGCACCGTCCACCCCGGCATGGAGGCCGCGCGCTTCGCGGACGTCGGGGAGGGAGTGCGGGGCAGCCGCTCCGCGGACCCCGGGACGCTGGTCTGGGTCGGCCGCATCGAACCGGCCAAGGACCTGATCTCCCTGCTGCACTCCTTCGCCGAGATCCGCAAGGCCGAGCCGGGGACCCGGCTCCGGATCGTCGGCGCCCCCGCGGAGGACGCGGACGCCGCCACCTATCTGACCCACTGCAAGGCGCTGGCCGCGCAGCTCTTCCCCGACGAGGCGGAGGGCGTGCACGCCGTCGGCGACAACCCCGTCTCCTTCGAGGAGATCGGGGGCCCCGAGATCCCGAGCCTCGCGGAGGCCTACGCCTGCGGCGCCGTGGTCGTCCTGTCCAGCGTCGTCGAGGGCTTCCCGGTGAGCCTCGTCGAGGCCATGCTCTGCGGCCGGGCCACCGTCTCCACGGACGTGGGCGCGGTCGTCGAGGTCATCGGCGGTACGGGTCTGGGGGTTCCGCCGCGCAATCCGCGGGCGCTCGCGGAGGCGTGCGTCGCACTGCTGCGCGACCCCGAGCGCCGTGAGCGGCTCGGCGCGGCCGCCCGCGCACGTGCCCTCGAACTCTTCACCGTCGAGCAGAACATCACGGCATTTCACGGCATTTACCTGGAGATCGTCTCGCACTCCCCGGTGCGCCGGGTCGTCGTGGACGACGAGGGGGAGCCGCTGCCCTTCAGCGTCCCCGCCGAGGCCCATGTGCCCGGCTGCTGGACCGAGACCCGCTTCACGACCGAACGCCGGCCGCGCTGGGCGGAGGGGGCACCGGTCCGAGCCACCGTGCCCCCTCCGGTACCCGTTTCCGTCGGGGAGGGCGCGTGACCATCGACAGCGCGGGACGCGGCACCGCCGCCCCCCTCCGCGACGGCGATTCCGCCCGTGACGGCCTGCACGGCACGCACGGGCCCGCCGGGCGCCGCGGCGCGGTGGACCCCGTGAAGGCGCTCATGCACCGGCATCGCGAGCTGTGCGAGCGCGCGGTGGACCCGCTGGAGATCGCGGCGGGTCTGGAGGCGCACGGGGTCACCGACCGGACCGCCGCACGTCTGCGGCACCGGGACGTCTTCTCGCTCGCCGAGGAGATGTACGCCCGCGCGGCCCGCGACGGGGAGGCGGCCCCCCGCACCGGCACACCTGGACCCTCCGGCCCGCGCTCCTCCTGGGCGGCGCTCGCCCTCGTGCCAGGCACCCTCGGCGCGGCCGTCGTCGTCGGACTGCGGCTCACCGAGGGGCAACCGCGTCTGGCCGTCGCCGCGTTCGGCGCCCTGGTCATCGCCTCGGGCCCGTACCTCGCCTTCCGGCGCGGCCCCCTGAGCACCCCGCACCGCACGACGGGCGCCGCACGGGCGTGGACCTGCTGGCTCGTCGCGTACGCCCTCGTCGGAGACGGACTGCTGAGCGCCGCCCGGGACGGCGGCCCGCACGGATCCTGGCCCCTGGCCACCGCACCCGTGCTGGCCCTCTGCCTGGCCTGCGCCCCGGCGGCCTGGTGCGCCCACCTCTTCGCCGACCGCGCCCGCCGCCGGCTCAGCGCGAGCCGCGGCCTGGAGGAGTTCGCCGCCTCCGTACGCCCCCTGCTCCTCGGGGCACTCGCCCTGTTCATGTCCGCGCTGTGCGGGCTGCTCGCCCTCTGCGGGACGGCACTGGACGAGCCCCCCGCCTTCGCCGGAGCCGGTGCCCTCGGCGCGCTGCTCCTCCTCGCGCGGCTGCTCACGGCACGCGGCTTCTCCCACGTCCCGGGCCGCGCGCTCGCCGGCGCGGGTGCGGTGGAGGCCACCGCCCTCGCCTCGGTCTTCGCCGCGCGGCTGCCCGGCTGCTCGTTCCTGGCCGCCCCCGTCGACGGCCTGGTCGACGCGGCGGGCGCCGGGACCGTGCCGGCCCTGGCCTGCGGGGCGGGCGCCCTCGTCCTCCTCGTCCAGGCGACCCGCACGCTCACCCGTGCCTCGGCCCACGCCCAGCCCTCCCCGCCGCCGTGAGCCCTCCCCGGACCCGGGCAGCCTCGCGGCTTCCGGGATCCGGGCCCCCTACTCCCGCGGGGCCGACACCGCGGGCCCTCTCCCCGACCTACGGCATCACCTTGAAGGAGACAGCCAGATGATCACCTCCCGAACCGGAGAATCCGCCCCGGGAGCCGCCCGATGAGGGTCCTGCTGATCGGAGCCAATGGCTACCTCGGCCGATTCGTCGCCGACAGACTGCTCGCCGACCCGGCCGTACAGCTCACCGCGCTCGGCCGGGGCGACGACGCCGACGTACGGTTCGACCTCGCCTCGGGCAGCCCCGGCGCACTCACCCGCTTCCTGGACGCGGTGCATCCCGGAGTCGTCATCAACTGCGCGGGCGCCACCCGCGGCGGCGCCCGCGAACTGACCCGGCACAACACCGTCGCCGTCGCCACCGTGTGCGAGGCCCTGCGCCGCAGCGGTTGCGGGGCCCGGCTGGTTCAGATCGGCTGCGGAGCCGAGTACGGGCCCAGCCAGCCCGGCTCCTCCACCGCGGAGGACGCCGTGCCGCGCCCGGGCGGGCCGTACGGAGTGAGCAAACTCGCCGCTACGGAACTCGTCCTCGGCTCCGGCCTGGACGCCGTGGTGCTTCGTGTCTTCTCCCCCGCAGGACCCGGCACGCCCGCCGGATCCCCGCTCGGCCGGCTGGCCGAAGCCCTGCGCCGCGCCATGCAGGCCAGCGACGGCGAACTCAAGCTCGGCGGCCTCGGTGTCCAGCGCGACTTCATCGACGTCCGCGATGTCGCCCGCGCCGTCCACGCCGCCTCCCTGTCCGCCGCGCAAGGCGTGATCAACATCGGCTCGGGCCGCGCCGTGCGTCTCCGCGACGCCGCCGCCGTCCTCGCGCGCGTCGCCGGCTACAGCGGCAGCCTGCACGAACTCGACGGCCCGTCCGGCCCGTCCATGAGGCCGTCCATCGGCCACCCCCGCCCCGAACCCGACCACGTGGCCCCGGTGTCGTACCCCTACCCGGACGGCTGCGGGAGCTGGCAGCAGGCCGACGTGCGCACCGCGCGCGACCGGCTCGGCTGGCGGCCCCGGATCAACCTCGAGGAATCCCTGGCCGACATCTGGATGGAGGCGGCATGTCGTATCTGACCAGGACCGCGACCGGCAGCGCGAGCACCGGCCTCGGACTCGGCTTCGGCGTCCCCGGCTATGCGCACCCCCTCGTCGCTCCCCAGGAATGGGACGAACTCACCCGCCCCGGCACCCCCTTGCACTGGGTCGTCCTGAACGTGGACGACGGCCCCGGCGAGCGGCCCGACCCACGCTGTCTGGAGGCCACGGGACGGCTGCGCAACGCGGGGGTCCGGGTACTGGGACTCCTCGACGCCGCCCATGGAGTACGCCCCTTCGGCGAACTGATCGCCGACGCGCGCCGCCATCTCGACTGGTACCAGGCCGACGGATTCATCCTCGACCGCTGCCCCACCGAACGCGCCGCGCTGCCCGACACCCGCCGGACGGCCGACGAACTGCGCCGGCTGAGGGACGGCGCCCACATCGTGTTCGGCCACGGCACCCACCCGCACCCGGGCTATGCCGAGAGCGCCGACCAACTCGTCACCTTCTCGGGCCCCTGGACCGACTACCGCTGGTCGCAGGTCGCCGAGTGGACCGCCGACTATCCCGCCGAGCGCTTCTGCCACATCGTGCACGGCGTGCCGCGGGGCCATCTGGAGGAGGCACTGCGCATCGCCCGCTGGCAGGGCGCCTCGACGATCTACTTCACCGACCGCTCCGATCACGGCGGAACGGCCGACCCCTGGGAGGCGATGCCCGGCTACTGGGACGAGATCGTCTCGCGGATCGGAACGGGTGTCTCGGAATGAAGAAGGGCGTGGCAGTGTTACGGGGAGAACAACCGTAGTGATAGACCGACCAACGGAGTCCCCGTGTCGCTGCCACCCCTGGTCGAGCCAGCCTCTGAGCTCACCGTAGACGAGGTCCGCAGGTACTCCCGCCACCTGATCATCCCCGATGTGGGCATGGACGGGCAGAAGCGGCTGAAGAACGCCAAGGTGCTCTGTGTGGGCGCCGGCGGCCTCGGATCGCCGGCGCTGATGTACCTGGCCGCGGCGGGCGTCGGCACGCTCGGCATCGTGGAGTTCGACGAGGTCGACGAGTCGAACCTGCAGCGCCAGATCATCCACAGCCAGGCGGACATCGGCCGTTCCAAGGCCGCGTCCGCGCGCGATTCCGTACTGGGCATCAACCCGTACGTGAACGTGGTCCTTCACGAAGAGCGGCTCGAGGCCGAGAACGTGATGGACATCTTCAGCCAGTACGACCTGATCGTCGACGGCACCGACAACTTCGCGACCCGGTACCTCGTCAACGACGCCTGCGTGCTGCTCAACAAGCCGTACGTGTGGGGCTCGATCTACCGCTTCGACGGCCAGGCCTCCGTCTTCTGGTCCGAGCACGGCCCCTGCTACCGCTGCCTCTACCCGGAGCCCCCGCCGCCGGGCATGGTCCCCTCCTGCGCCGAGGGCGGCGTCCTCGGCGTGCTGTGCGCGTCCATCGGCTCCATCCAGGTCAACGAAGCGATCAAGCTGCTCGCCGGCATCGGTGAGCCGCTCCTGGGCCGCCTGATGATCTACGACGCCCTGGAGATGCAGTACCGCCAGGTCAAGGTCCGCAAGGACCCGAACTGCGCGGTCTGCGGCGAGAACCCCACCGTCACCGAGCTCATCGACTACGAGGCCTTCTGCGGCGTCGTGTCCGAGGAGGCCCAGGAGGCGGCCGCCGGCTCGACGATCACTCCCAAGCAGCTCAAGGAGTGGATCGACGACGGCGAGAACATCGAGATCATCGACGTCCGCGAGGTCAACGAGTACGAGATCGTCTCGATCCCCGGCGCCAAGCTGATCCCGAAGAACGAGTTCCTCATGGGCACCGCCCTGGAGACCCTGCCGCAGGACAAGAAGATCGTCCTGCACTGCAAGACGGGTGTCCGCAGTGCGGAGGTCCTCGCCGTCCTGAAGTCCGCCGGTTTCTCCGACGCGGTGCACGTCGGCGGCGGCGTGATCGGCTGGGTCAACCAGATCGAGCCCGAGAAGCCGGTGTACTGACCGGCGGACCGGCCCGCTCTTTCGGCGGCGGGGGTTTCGCGGACCGGGTGTCCGTGAGTCCCCCGCCGTCGTCATGAGCAGACCTTGCCGTCCTTCGGCACCGTTCCGTTCTGCAGATAGCTGTTCACGGTCGAGTCGACACACTCGCTCCCGCTCCCGTAGGCGCCATGGCCCTCGCCCTTCCAGGTGAGCTCCACGCCGACGTCCTTGCCGAGCTCGTCCGCCATCCTGCGCGCGCCCTCGTACGGTGTCGCGGGGTCCCCGGTGTTGCCGACGATCAGCACGGGTGCGGCTCCCGGCGCGCTGACCTCGGGACTGTCGTACTGTCCGGCCACCGGCCAGTCGTGACACCAGCCCGCCGTGTCCCAGCCCATGAAGTCCCCGAAGACGGGCGATATCTTCTCGAACTCGGGCAGCCGCTTCTTCGTCTCCTCGGGAGTCGGCCGCTCCTTGTCGTCCAAGCACGATATGACCCGCTGGGAATGGGTCGTCGTGCCGTAGTGCCCCGAGGCGTCGCGGTCGTTGTAGTCGTCGGCGAGTGCCAGCAGGGCCGAACCGTCCCCGCCCTCGGCGTCCTTCAGAGCCTTCGTCAGACGCGGCCAGCCCGCCTTGCTGTAGAGCGGCAGCACGATGCCGGTGAGAGCCGACGTCTGGCCGAGCTCGCGCCCGCCGGAAGTGGGCAGCGGGTTCGCGTCGATCCGCTGCAGCAGGTTTGCGATCTTCCGGGAGCCCTGCTTCGGGTCCTGCCCGGTGGACTTGAGGTAGTCGTCCAGGGCGCGCTGGAAGCCCAGCGTCTGGTTCTTGGCGTGGCCCACGGTGTCGGCGCTCGGGTCGACGACCGCGTCCAGCACCAGGCGTCCCACGTTCTTCGGGAACAAGTGGGCGTACACGCCGCCCAGTTCGGTCCCGTACGAGATACCGAAGTAGTGCATCCGGCGGTCGCCCAGGACCTGGCGCATCAGGTCCATGTCGCGGGCCGTGTCCGTCGTCGAGACATGGGACAGCAGCCTTCCCGCGGCCTTCGCGCAGCCCTTTCCGAAGTCCTCGGCGTCCTTGAGGTACGCCGCTTCCTCGGCCGCGTCGTCCGGTGTCGCGTCCACCGACTCGGAGGCCTGGATCGCCTTGTCCCCGCGGCACCGCACCCCTTCGCTTGCGGCCACCCCGCGCGGGTCCCAGCTCACCAGGTCGTAGCGCTCGTGCAGCGGGCCGACGACGGTCTCGTACCACGGCATCGTGGAGACGCCCGAGCCGCCGGGGCCGCCGAAGTTGAACAGGAGTGAGCCGATGCGCTTGCTCCGGTCACCGGTCGCCTTGGAGCGGATGAGCGCCAGACCGATCGTCTCGCCGCCCGGCTTCGCGTAGTCCAGCGGCGCCTTGAGCGTGGCGCACTGCCAGCCGCTCCCGGGCGCGGGTGAGTCCGAAGTGCCTTTGCAGCGGCCCCAGTCGAGCCTCTGCGAGACGAGAGAGGAGGGCAGCCCCGGCGACCCGCCGGAGGGCGGTGCGGTGGTCGGCGCGTTGTCGCCGTTCTTCCCCTCCTCCTTGCTGTCGGTCGACGAGCCCCCGCCGCAGCCGGCCAGCAGCAACGTGGCGGCGGCAGCGGCCGTCCACCGTGCGAAACGTGTCATGAGTGTCCCCCTCGCCTGTGGTCCGCACGAGTTCGCGGATCACATGCAGGCCATAGTAGGCGGCGGCCGCCGTTCGCCGTCGAGGCCTGTGGATAACGCTCTGACCTGCGGTTTTCTAGGAACAGACGGTGCCGGTCCGTGGCACGGTGCCCTGCAGCAGATAGCCGTTCACCGCGCCCTGCACGCACTTGTTCTTGCTGTCGTACGCCCCGTGCCCCTGGCCCTGGTACGTCAGCTCCACCCCGACGCCCTTGCCGAGCGCCTTCACCATCGCCCGGGCGCCCTCGTACGGTGTCGCGGGGTCGCCGGTGTTTCCGACCACGAGGATCGGTGCCGCGCCGGGGGCGCTGACGTCCGGGTGCTCGGCGGCTCCCGGCACGGCCCAGTCGGTGCAACTGACCATGCCCCAGGCGAGATAGTCGCCGAACAGCGGCGAGGCGGCCCGGAACTCCGGAACCTTCGAGTTCACATGGTCCGCGGTGTAACGCGGCTTGTCGTCGGCGCAGTTGATGGAGATGTTCGCCGGGGTGATGTTGCTGTACTGGCCGTTCTCGCTGCGTCCGTTCATCGAGTCCGACAGCAGCATCAGCACCTTGCCGTCGCCGTCGTAGGCCTGCTCGAGCCCCTCCGTCAGGTATTCCCAGAAGTCCTTGGAGTACAGCGACTGCGCGATGCCGCTGGTCGCGGCGGTCTGGGTGAGCCGGCGCGGGAAGACACCGGGAATCGGCTTGGTGTCGAGGTCCTTCAGCAGCCGGGCGATACGGTCCTTGACGTCCTGCGGGGTGTCGCCGATGGGGCAGTCCTCGACCTTCGAGGTGCAGTCCTTCGCGAAGTTGTCCAGCGCGAGCTGGAAGCCCTTGGCCTGGCCGAGGGAGCTCTGTTCCACGTTCTGGGTGGGGTCGACGACCCCGTCGAAGACGGCTCGGCCCACGTTCTTGGGGAACAAGTGGGCGTAGACGCCGCCCAGTTCGGTGCCGTACGAGATGCCGAAGTAGTGCAGCTTGTCGTCGCCGAGCACCTGGCGCATCAGATCCATGTCGCGAGCGGCGTCCGTCGTGCGCACGTGGGGGAGGACCTTCCCGGAGTTCTTCTCGCACGCCGCGTTGAACGACTTCGTGTTCCGCAGGAGCGCCTGCTGCTCGGCGGTGTCCTCCGGAGTGGCGTCCTGCTGGAAGAACTTGTCGAGCTGCTGGTCGTTCTCGCACTTCACGCCGGCGCTGCGACCGACACCGCGCGGGTCGAAGCTCACCAGGTCGTAGCGGGTGCGCAGGGCGGCGTAGTCCTCTCCGAAGGCGGGCAGAGTGGCGACGCCCGAGCCGCCGGGGCCGCCGAAGTTGAAGACGAGCGAGCCGATGCGCTTGCCGGGGTCACCGCTCGCCTTCGCCCGGATCAGCGCGATCCCGATCGTGTCGCCCTTGGGGTCGGACCAGTCGAGGGGCACCTTCAAGGTGGCGCACTGCCACTCCGCGCCACCCGGCAGCGGCGAGGGGGCGGTGCCGCCACCCTGGGCCTCGGACGGTGCCGGGCACGCCTTCCAGTCCAGCTTCTGCGCCGTCAGGTCCTCGTCCTTGGAGTCGTCGCCGCAGCCGGACACCCACGAGGTCAGCAGGACGACGGCGACGGCCGCGACGACGGCGCGCGGCGGGGACGGGTTCGGCATGCTTCCCATCCTGCGGGCGGGCGGGGCGGGGCGCTCGGGGCACGAGCCGTGCGGGTGAGGGCACGGCCGGGAGCCCGCGGTCGGGCCGGCCGGGCGCTCAGGCGCTCAGGCGCACGGTCGAGTGGCTGAGCGGCCAGCCATCCATCAGCCGCGTCGACAACCCTGCGGGTCAATAGGGCTAGAGCGCGCCCTTGCGGGTCAGGTGGTTGAAGAACAGCCAGCCGGGCAGCACCGGGATCCACAGGGTCAGCAGCCGGTACAGCAGCACCGCGGGCGCAGCGACCTCCTTGGGGAGGCCGACGGCGATCAGGCCGACGGTGAGGGTCGCCTCGACCGCGCCGACACCGCCCGGGGTCGGGGCCGCCGAGCCCAGCGCGTTACCGGCGAGGAAGACGACGGCGACACTGGCGAGGCTGAGCGTGGTCGTCTCCTCGTGGCCGAACGCGCGGATCGACGCGTCCAGGCACATCACGAAGCAGGCCGTCAGCAGCAGCATGCCGCCGATGCCGGTGACGAGCTTCTGCGGCCGCTGCAGCACGTCCAGCATGCGCGGTACGACACCCGCGAAGAGCGACCTCACGCGCGTGGAGACGAACTTGCGCAGCAGCGGGACCGATGTCACCACGAGGATGAACACAGCGACCGTCAGCAGGCCCGCGATGACCGTGCGGGACGGTGACAGGGACGGTGTCTTCTCCGTACCGGTCAGATAGCCGAAGGACAGCAGCATCAGGATGTGGCAGCCGAGCCCGAACAGCTGTGACGCGCCGACACTCGCCACCGCGAGCCCCGGCCGTACCCCGGCACGCTGGAGGAAGCGTGTGTTCAGGGCGACGCCGCCGACCGCGGCGGGCGCCACGATCTTCACGAACGAGCCGGCGACCTGGGCCGCCGCGGTCCGCAGGAACGGCACCCGCTCCGGCACGAAGCCGAGGAGGCTCATCGCCGCCGCGAAGTAGCTGAGGGCGGAGAACAGCGCGGCCGCCGCGACCCAGCCCCATTCGGCGTTGTCGAAGAGGGTCCCGAACTCGATGTGGGTGAGCTGCGTGAGCAGGAAGTACGCGCCGATCGCCCCGGCGAAGACACTGATCAGCGTGCGGGGCTTGACCCGCTCCAGCCGGGCCGGCTCCACGGGCGCCTGGGGCCTGATCAGCAGTACCTGATGGCGGATCTGGGTGAGCAGGTCCTCCTCGCGCGCCTCGTCCAGGGCCTCGTCGATCGCCCGTTTCTCGGCGCGCTGCTCGGCGCGTACGGCCTTCTTCCCGGCCTTCTCCGTTACGGGCGGGGCCGCTTCCCCGCCCTCCTCGGCCGCTTCCGCGGCGCGGGCGAGTTTGGCCTGCTTCGAGGCCTCCAGGACCGCATCGCGTTCGCGCTGCGCGCGCTCCCGGCCGAGTCTGCGCAGTGTCGCGCGCGTGGAGCGCGTCAGCGCGATCGGCTGCAGCATGGGCAGACAGTCCGCGACGACGTCCGGGCCGAGCACGCCCACAGCCGACGCCACCGCGCGCTCGGCGCCCACGCGCAGCGCGAGGGTGGTCACGAGCTGGGCGATGTCCATGCGCAGCACCAGATCGCCGGCCGCGATCTCGCCGCCGCGCAGATCCGTGAGGATCACGGTGCCGGAACGATCCACCAGAATCGCGTCGCCCGCGAGCCGGCGGTGCGCGATGCGCCGTGACTGCAGCGCCTGTACCTGGTGCCAGGTGTCCCGCAGCAGTTCGTCGGTGATCTGTTCGTCGGGCAGGGAGTCCAGGGTGTGCGCGCCGGTGTGCTCGTAGACGAGCATCACGGCGTCGGGGCCCAGCTCGGAGGTCGCGATCAGCTTGGGCGCGTTGGCGCCGGCCGCGATGGCCGCGTACGCGAGGAGGGCTTCCTGCTCCAGGGCCTGGCGCAGTGACTGGAGGCTGCGGCGCGTGGTGATGCCGCGCAGCGTCAGCCGGCGCCAGACGCGGTAGAAGAAGCCCTGGGCCTGCTGTTCGCGGTCGACGACCGTGACGTCGAGCGGTGGGCCGTCCTCCAGGGTGACGAAGTAGCGCCGGCCGCGGTCGCCGCTCTCCGTGGTCTCCGGCATCTCCTCGCGGGCCGCGCTGACCGGGTGGAAGCCGACGTGCCGAAGGCCCGCCATCAGTGTCCGACCGGTCGGCCGTACGTTCGGGGAACCGACCGCGTACAGCGTTCCGTAGGCGACGGTCCAGCCGATCAGCACCGTCAGGATGATCGAGAACGGGGTCGTGTAGCCGGTGACCAGCATGGAGAAGGCGTCGAGGAGCAGTACGACCCAGAGCACCCCGCGCCAGCGGGGTCTGCGGGACATGCCGACGGCGGTCATGTAGGCGATGACCGGTGCGAGATAGCCGTGCACCGGGTCGGTGAGGGCGTGGATGTCACCCGGAGAGGGCTGGGTGAGCGCCTCCTGGATGGAGTGCGGGGCGCCCTTGGCGACCCACAGGTCCGTGGCGAGTGTCACTCCGTGGGCGAGGACCGCGGCGAGGACGCCGTCGGCGATGCGCAGCCCGTCCCGTTTGATCAGCCGCTCGATGGCGAAGGCGACCGGCACGAGCAGGATCGCGATGCTGGACGCCAGCCCCGCGATCTTGATCAGCAGATCGGGTGCCTGTCCGGTGCCCTTGTTGATGTCCTGTTCGAGGCCCGAGGTGGTGCCGTGCGCGAACGCGGCGATGGCGAGCAGCACCACGATCGCGAGAACGCCGACCAGGAGCCGCATCAGATCCGAGGGGCGGTGCACGCGCGCGGGAAGCAGCGGTTCGTCGCCCTCGACCTCGTCGGCGTGGACCTCGTCCTCGCAGCCGGTGCCGCGCTCTGCCTGCCGCTGCTCGTCTCCGGGGTTCTCGGACGACGCCGCCCCGGCCTCAGGAGACGGCTCCGCGGCCTTCTCGTCGACGCCGTCGCTCTCAGGGCGTGACGAGGCGGCGGAGGTGCCCTCCGCGTCTTCGGGGTGCACGCCCTGCTGCCTCATGGTCTCTTCTTGATCTCGTATCACCAGTCACCGCCCGCACGATGGTGGCATGCCCGACCGACACACGGGGGCATCAGGGTGCAAATGCGGGGCGCGCAATCTGCTACAAGCGTCACCCGGCGGGAAGGAATATGCACAGTCGCCGCCGGGTCACGTTGTCGGTGGGGTGGGGCAGGATGGGGCGGATGAGCGAGGAGAGCCTTCCGGCGGACGCGCTGCCGGAGTACGCGGAGCGGGTCCTCGACGTCGCCGAGCTGATCCCGCCCGGCCGCGTCATGACGTACGGCGACATCGCCGAATGGCTGGAGGAGGGTGGCCCGCGCCAGGTGGGCCGGGTGCTGGCCCTGTACGGCGGCGCGGTTCCGTGGTGGCGCGTGACGCGCGCCGACGGTGTGCTGCTGCCCGGCCACGAACTGGACGCGCTGGCCCACTACCGCGCCGAGGGGACGCCTCTGAAGGAGGCGAGCCGGGCCTCCGCGGGGCATCTGCCACGCGTCGACATGAGACGGGCCCGGTGGGACGGCGGCGAACGCGCGGAAGGTCACACCTGACAGCTTCGGGCATTCACGGGGCCGAAGGGGACACTGAGGCCCGTACGAGGGAAACGAGGCACATCCGTGACATGCCGTACGTTCGTAGGGCACGGGACGCAGCACGGGACGCACGGGACGCGTGGGGCGTGAGGGAAGAATCGGAAGCCCCCCTTCCGCGAACGGCACCGGCGTAGCGTCGTCGGCACGTGTCCCTCTCACCCCGCGGTCACCGCCCTCCACGCGGCAGTCCGCCCACCCGTACGACCACCAGGACCGGCGAACCACGTGAGCTCCACTTCCTCCACCAGGCGCCCGACGCACCCCTCCGTGCGCCAGGGGACCCGCGGTGCGTACCGGCTGGTGCGGACCTCCCCGGCCCGGGTGGACCCCCCTCGTCTTGACGCGGGACAGCGCGCGGTGGTTGACCACGGGAGCGGACCGCTGCTCGTCCTCGCCGGTCCCGGTACGGGCAAGACGACCACGCTCGTCGAATCCGTGGCCGCCCGGATCGAACGTGGCGGCGACCCGGAACGGATCCTGGTGCTCACGTTCAGCCGCAAGGCGGCCGTCGAGCTCCGCGACCGCATGGCACTGCGCATAGGAGCCGCCCGCGCACCCCGGGCCACCACGTTCCACTCCTTCTGCTACGCCCTGATCCGGGCCCACCAGGACAGCGACCTGTTCGTGGAACCCCTGCGGCTGCTGTCCGGCCCCGAGCAGGACGTGGCCGTGCGCGAGCTGCTCGCGGGCCAGCCCGACCTGGAGCGGCTGGGGCTCGCCCATGTGCGCTGGCCGGACGAACTGCGCGCCTGCCTGACCACGCGCGGCTTCGCGGACGAGGTCCGCGCGGTCCTCGCCCGCAGCCGGGAACTCGGTCTCGGACCCGACGCCCTGGAAGCCTTCGCGCGGCGCATCGGCCGCCCGGACTGGGGCGCGGCGGCCGCCTTCCTCGCCGAGTACCTCGACGTCCTCGACATGCAGGGGGTCCTCGACTACGCGGAACTGGTCCACCGCGCGGTGCTACTGGTCCGCCGCCCCGAGGTCGCCGAGCGGCTCGCGGCGCAGTACGACGCCGTCTACGTGGACGAGTACCAGGACACCGACCCCGCACAGGTGCGGCTGCTGCGCGGCCTCGCGGGCGGCGGGCGCACCCTCGTCGCCTTCGGCGACCCCGACCAGTCGATCTACGCCTTCCGCGGCGCCGACGTGAACGGCATCCTCGACTTCGCCGAGGCATTCCCGCGCGTGGACGGCCGCCCGGCTCCCGTCGAGGTCCTCGGAACCTCCCGCCGCTCGGGCGCCGGTCTGCTGGCCGCCACCCGCCGGCTCACTCAGCGCATGCCGCTGACCCGGCTGCCCGCGCAGAAGGTGCGCGCCCACCGTGAGCTGTCCGCGGTGCGGGACGGGGGGCACGTCGAGGTCTACACGTACCCGACGGCCGGCACGGAACTCGACAACATCGCGGACATCCTGCGCCGTGCCCACCTGGAGGACGGCGTCCCCTGGGGAGAGATGGCCGTCCTCGTGCGCGCCGGTTCCCGCACGATCCCCACGATCCGGCGGGCGCTCACCTCCGCGGGCGTGCCCCTCGACATCGACGGCGACGATCTGCCCCTGCGGCACGAACCCGCGGTCGCGCCCCTGCTGACGGCACTGCGGGCGGTGGCCCGCGCGGAGTCGGAGACAAGTACGGACGGGTCGTCCGGTGCGGATCTGGCGTCCGGTGCGGACGCGTCGCCCGGTGCGGACGGGATGTCCAGCGCGGATGTGGCGCCCGGTGAGGGTGTGGCGCCGGACGAGGAGGGGATGCCCGATGCGGACGGGGTGCCCGCCGGCGTCGCCGAACCGGGGGAGGACGCGGCCGGTGTCCGCGTCGCGTCCTGGCTCGACACCGAGACCGCGCTCACGCTCCTCGCCTCGCCTCTCGCGAGCATGGACGCCGCCGACCTGCGGCGCCTGGGGCGTGCCCTGCGCGAGGAGGAGCGGGCCGGCGGAAACCTCGTACCGCCGCCGTCCGACGTCCTGCTGGCCCGCGCGCTGGCCGAGCCGGAGCGGCTCGTCGCGCACGATCCCGCGTACGCCCGAGGGGCCCAGCGCCTCGGCGCGCTGCTGCGCAGGGCGCGTGAGCGTCTCGCCGGCGGCGGAACGGCCGAGGAGGCCCTCTGGGACCTGTGGGACGGCACACCCTGGCCGCAGCGCCTGGAGCGGGCCGCCCGGCGCGGCGGCGCGGCCGGACGCAACGCCGACCGGGACCTCGACGCCGTGTGCGCGCTGTTCGCGACCGCCGAACGCGCGGAGGAGCGCACCGGCGGCCGTGGCGCCCTGAACTTCCTGGAGCAGATCGACGCCGAGGACATCGCGGCCGACACGCTCACCCGCAGGGCCGTCCGCCCCGATGCCGTACGCCTGATGACCGCGCACCGCTCCAAGGGCCTGGAGTGGCGCCTCGTCGTCGTCGCGGGCGTCCAGGAAGGCCTGTGGCCGGATCTGCGCCGCCGCGGCTCCCTGCTGGAGGCCGACCGCATCGGGCGGGACGGACTCGCCGAACCCCTCACCCCCGGGGCGCTCCTCTCCGAGGAACGCCGGCTGTTCTACGTCGCCGCCACGCGCGCGCGTGAACGGCTCGTCGTGACGGCGGTGAAGGCACCGGCCGACGACGGCGACCAGCCCTCCCGCTTCCTGACCGAGCTCGGCGTCGAACCCAAGGACGTGACCGGCCGCCCGCGCCGCCCGCTGGCCGTCGCCCCGCTGGTCGCCGAGCTGCGCGCCACGACGGTCGACCCGCGTGTCTCGGAGAACCTCAGGCAGGCCGCGGCCCGCCGCCTCGCCAGGCTCGCCGCGCTCGCCGACGAGGACGGCCGCCCGCTGGTGCCCTCCGCGCACCCCTACCGCTGGTGGGGCATGTACGAGCCGACGGAGAGCAAGGTGCCGCTGCGCGACCGCGACCAGCCCGTCGTGCTCTCCGGCAGCGCGCTCGACCAGCTCGCCAACACCTGTGCCCTGCAGTGGTTCCTCGGGCGGGAGGTGAAGGCCGACGCTCCCGCGACGGCCGCCCAGGGCTTCGGCAACGTGGTGCACGTCCTCGCCGACGAGGTCGCGTCCGGACGCACTCCCGCGGACCTCGACGTGCTCATGGAGCGCCTCGACTCCGTGTGGAACGCGCTCGCCTTCGACGCGCCCTGGAAGTCCGCGCAGGAGAAGGAGCACGCGCGCGTGGCGCTCGAACGCTTCCTGAAGTGGCATGTCATGGACCGCACGGGCCGTACACCGGTGGCCAGCGAGCACGACTTCGACGTGACGCTCGAAGCGGGCTCCTACGAAGTACGCATCCGCGGCTCCATGGACCGCGTCGAGGCCGACACCGAGGGCCGCGCCTACGTGGTCGACTTCAAGACCGGCAAGCAGGCGCCGACCGCCGCGGAGGTGACCCACCACCCCCAGCTCGCCGTCTACCAGCTCGCCGTCGGCGAGGGCGCGGTGGACGACGTCTTCGACGGCGTACGCCCCGAGGCGGGCGGTGCCGAACTCGTCCAGCTCCGCCAGGGCGCCGCCAAGAAGAACGGCGGCGAGACCCTCCCCAAGGTGCAGGCGCAGGAGCCGCTGGAGGGCGAGTGGGTCGGCGACCTGCTGGCGAACGCCGCCGGCAAGGTCCTCGACGAACGGTTCTCGCCGACGACGGGACAGCACTGCACCCACTGCTCGTTCCGGGCATCCTGCAGCGCCCGGCCGGAGGGCCGTCAGGTCGTCGAGTGAGCGGGTCCCGCACCGGTACCGGGCCCGCCGCCGGTCCGAGCGGGTCCCGGACCGGCACATGGCAGGCCTCCGTTCCGGGCCGTACCGGGGACGCCGCGTCAGCGAGTGACGTATAGCACCACATGTGCTGACCTGCGGTTCTTTCGTCCCTGGCGTCGATGTGGCCACCGCTGTCAGTGGACGCCGCTAGCCTCTGCGACATGCCCGCCCGTATCACCGACCCCGAACAGCTCAACGAGCTCCTCGGTATTCCGTTCACCCCGGAACAGACGGCCTGCATCACCGCGGAGCCGGCCCCCCAGGTGATCGTGGCCGGAGCCGGTTCGGGCAAGACCACGGTGATGGCGGCCCGCGTGGTGTGGCTGGTCGGCACCGGGCAGGTGGCCCCCGAGCAGGTCCTCGGCCTGACGTTCACCAACAAGGCGGCGGGCGAACTCGCCGAGCGGGTCCGCAAGGCGCTCGTCAAGGCGGGAGTCACCGACCCCGACGTCATCGACCCCGACAACCCGCCGGGCGAGCCGGTCATCTCCACGTACCACGCCTTCGCGGGCCGGCTGCTGACCGACCACGGACTGCGCATCGGGCTCGAACCGACGTCCCGGCTCCTCGCCGACGCCACCCGCTACCAGCTCGCCGCGCGCGTGCTGCGCGAGGCGCCGGGCCCGTATCCGGCGCTGACCCGCTCGTTCCCGGACCTGGTCGGCGACCTCCTGACCCTCGACTCCGAGCTCGCCGAACACCTCGTGACGGCCGACGACCTGCGCGCCCACGACGCCGAGCTGCTGCGCACCCTGGAGAGCGCGCGACTCACGAACGCGGATCTGCGCAAGGTCCCCGAGACCGCCGCGGCCCGGCGCGAACTCGCCGAGCTGGTGGGCCGCTACCGAGCGGCGAAACGAGAGCGCGACCTCCTCGACTTCGGCGATCAGATCGCCCTCTCGGCCACCCTGGCCCGCACCCGCCCCGAGGTCGGGGAGATCCTGCGGGACGAGTTCCGCGTCGTCCTGCTGGACGAGTACCAGGACACGTCGGTGGCCCAGCGCGTCCTGCTCGCCGGCCTGTTCGGCGGCGGCACCGGACACCCCGTGACCGCGGTCGGCGACCCCTGCCAGGCGATCTACGGCTGGCGCGGCGCCTCCGTAGCCAACCTCGACGACTTCCCCGAGCACTTCGCCCGCCCCGACGGCCGCCCCGCCACCCGCCAGTCGCTCAGCGAGAACCGCCGCAGCGGCGGCCGCCTCCTCGACCTCGCCAACGGCCTCGCCGAGCCGCTGCGCGCCATGCACGCGGGCGTGGAGGCACTGCGGCCCGCCCCGGGAGCCGAGCGGGACGGCCTCGTGCGCTGCGCGCTGCTGCCCACCCACGCCGAGGAGATCGGCTGGCTCGCCGACTCGATCGCCCATCTCGTGCGCACCGGGAAGGCACCCGCCGAGATCGCCGTCCTGTGCCGCACCGCCACCGACTTCGCCGAGATCCAGGGCGCGCTCGTCGCCCGTGACATCCCCGTCGAGGTGGTGGGCCTCTCCGGTCTGCTGCACCTTCCCGAGGTGGCCGACCTCGTGGCCGTCTGCGAAGTCCTCCAGGACCCGGGGGCGAACGCCTCCCTCGTCCGGCTGCTCACCGGTCCGCGCTGGCGGATCGGCCCGCGCGACCTCGCCCTCCTGGGGCGCCGGGCCCGTCTGCTCGTGTCCCACGCGCGCGTGGGGGCCGACGACGATCCGGACCGCAGGCTCGCCGCGGCGGTCGAGGGGGTCGACCCGGCCGAGGTGATATCGCTCGCCGACGCCCTCGACACGTTCCTGGAGACGCCGATCGAGACCGCGGGGGACGACGACGGGCTGCCCTTCTCGCCGGACGCCCGTGTGCGCTTCGCACGGCTCGCCGCCGAACTGCGCGATCTGCGCCGCTCGCTGGCCGACCCCCTCATGGACGTCCTGCACCGGGTCCTCGCCGTCACAGGTCTGGAGGTCGAGCTCTCCGCGTCCCCGCACGCCCTGGCAGCCCGCCGCCGCGAGACCCTGTCCAACTTCCTGGACATCGCCGCGTCCTTCGCGTCCGGCGACGGCGAGGCGAGCCTGCTGGCCTTCCTCGGCTTCCTGCGCACCGCCGCGCAGTACGAGAAGGGTCTGGACAACGCGCTGCCCGGCGGCGAGAACACCGTCAAGGTGCTCACCGCGCACAAGTCCAAGGGTCTGGAGTGGGACGTGGTGGCCGTTCCCGGCCTCGTCGACGGCACCTTCCCCAGCGGCCAGGGCCGTGAGAAGTGGACCGCCCAGGGCAAGGTCCTGCCCCACCGGCTGCGCGGCGACGCCGACACGCTGCCCGACGTCGACACCTGGGACGCCAAGGGCATCAAGGCCTTCCACGACGCCATGAAGGCCCACCAGCACACCGAGGAACTGCGCCTCGGCTATGTCACGTTCACCCGACCCCGTTCGCTCCTGCTCGGCTCGGGCCACTGGTGGGGGCCCTCCCAGAAGCGGACGCGCGGCCCCTCGGACTTCCTGAACGCCCTCTACGAACACTGCGTCGCCGGACACGGCGAGATCGAGGTCTGGGCGGCCGAACCGGCCGAGGGCGAGGAGAACCCGGCCCTGCGCGAGGCGGCCGCCGACCACGCCTGGCCGCTCCCGCTCGACGACGCGGCCCTCGCCCGCCGTCGCGCGGCGGCGCAGACCGTACTCGACCACCTGGAGCGGGTCGCGTCCCATGCCGAGACCCACCCGGGCGCCGACGCACACCCGTACCCCGCCGCCGCCCACGACCCCGGCTCGTACGACGATCCGGAATGGCCGCCCCCGCCCGAGGACGGCATCCCGCCCTACGACGAGTACGAGGAATACGACGGGTACGGCGAGGACGGCCTCTCCGAAGACGACTTCGCCGAAAGCGGCTACCCCCAAGGCGGCCCGCCCGAGGACCGCTTCCCGCACGGCCGTTCCGCCGAGAGCGCTCTGTCCGAGGGAGACGACTCGGACTGGGACTCCTGGACGGCGGAACGGCCGGGAGACCGCCCGCCCGGCCGCGGGATCGAACGTCCCACGGTGCCGCACCAGACCCAGGGCCCCGCCGCCCGCCCGCACCCCCGGGAGACCGGGAGTGAGCGCCTCACGCCCGAGGAGGCCCGCACCCTCGCGTCCTGGGACCGCGACCTGGACGCGCTCACCGGAGAGCTCCTGCGCGCCCGCGCGACCGTCACCCACGTCCCCCTGCCGGCCTCGCTCACCGCCTCGCAGCTCGTGCGTCTGGCCGCCGACCCGGACGGCTTCGCACAGGAGCTCGCCCGCCCCATGCCGCGCCCCCCGCAGCCCGCCGCGCGCCGGGGCACGCGCTTCCACGCCTGGATGGAGTCCCGCTTCGAGGAACTGCGGCTTCCGATGCTCGACCCCGAGGACCTGCCCGGCAGCGAGGCGGAGATCGCCGACGAGCACGACCTGGAAGCCCTGAAGGACGCCTTCGAACGCAGTCCCTACGCGCACCGCACCCCGTACCGCGTAGAGGTGCCCTTCCAGCTCGCGATCGCCGGCCGGGTCGTCCGCGGCCGGATCGACGCCGTCTACAGGATCGGCGAGGGCGAGGAGACGACGTACGAGATCGTCGACTGGAAGACCGGCCACAGCCGCACGGCCGACCCGCTCCAGCTCGCGCTGTACCGCCTGGGCTGGGCCGAGCGGCAGGGAGTGCCCCTGGAATCCGTCACGGCCACGTTCCTGTACGTCCGCGACGGCGAGGTCGTACGACCGGAGGGCCTTCCGGACCGTGCCGCGCTGGAGCGGCTGCTCACCGAGGACCCGGCGGGCGCACGGGACCACGTCCCCGGGGAACCGCCGGACGAACACGCCTCCGTGGGCGGATAGGCTCAGGAACATGAGCAAGCCCGTTGACAACGCCGTCAGCACCGTCCGTACGTACATCGAGACGAACCGCGCCGCCTTCCTCGAAGACCTCGGTCGGTGGCTGCGCATCCCCTCGGTCTCGGCTCAGCCCGAGCACGCCGCGGACGTGGCACGCAGCGCCGACTGGCTCGCCGCCGAACTCCTGAGGACCGGCTTCCCGACCTGCGAGGTCTGGCCGACCGCGGGCGCCCCGGCCGTCTTCGCCGAATGGCCCTCCGAGGACCCCGACGCACCCACGGTCCTCGTCTACGGACACCACGACGTGCAGCCCGCCGCCCGCGAGGACGGCTGGGACACCGACCCCTTCGAGCCGGTGATCCGGGGCAACCGCCTCCACGCGCGCGGGGCCGCCGACGACAAGGGCCAGGTGTTCTTCCACACACTCGGCGTCCGGGCCCACCTCGCCGCCACCGGGCGCACCACCCCCGCCGTGCACCTCAAGCTGCTGATCGAGGGCGAGGAGGAGTCCGGATCCCCGCACTTCCGCGAGCTCGTCGAGAAGCACGCGGAGCGGCTCGCCGCCGACGCCGTGATCGTCTCCGACACCGGTATGTGGTCCGAGGACACCCCCACCGTCTGCACGGGCATGCGGGGGCTCGCCGAGTGCGAGATCGTCCTCTACGGACCCGGGCAGGACATCCACTCCGGATCCTTCGGCGGCGCCGTGCCCAACCCCGCCACCGCGGTCGCCCGCCTGGTCGCGGCCCTGCACGACGAGCACGCGCGCGTGGCCGTGCCCGGCTTCTACGACGGGGTCACCGAACTCACCGACCGCGAGCGTGAACTCTTCGCCGAACTGCCCTTCGACGAGGAACGATGGCTGCGCACCGCCAGGTCGACGGCCGCCTACGGAGAGGCCGGTCACACCACCCTGGAGCGCGTCTGGGCCCGCCCGACCGCCGAGGTCAACGGCATCGGCGGCGGCTACCAGGGCGCGGGCAGCAAGACGATCATCCCGTCCTCGGCGCTGGTGAAGCTCTCCTTCCGGCTCGTCGCCGGGCAGGACCCGGACGACATCGAGAAGGCCGTGCGCGCCTGGGCGGCCGAGCAGGTGCCCGACGGCATCCGGCACGAGATCACGTTCAGCCCGTCCACCCGCCCTTGCCTGACCCCGCTCGACCACCCCGCCCTGCGGTCCGTCGTGCGCGCCATGGGCCGGGCGTTCGAGCAGCCGGTCCGCTACACCCGCGAGGGCGGCTCGGGACCGGCGGCCGACCTTCAGGAAGTCCTCGGCGCCCCGGTGCTCTTCCTGGGCATCTCCGTTCCGTCCGACGGCTGGCACGCCCCCAACGAGAAGGTCGAGATCGACCTCCTCATGAAGGGCGTCGAGACGGCCGCCTACCTGTGGGGCGACCTGGCCGAGAACTGGCGCGAGACAAACTGAACAAGCCGAACCGCAGCCCCGACAGCGCACCACCGCACGCCCGTCCTGCTGAACCGCCCGTCGAAACAACCGTTCCACCGGGGGAGTTGGAAGCATCCGTGACCACCTGGACCGACCACAGCGCCGACCGTCCCATCTCGCTCACCGCTCCGAGCGGCATCGACCGGGCGGCCCATCACCGGCTCGACGAGGCCTGGCTCGCGGCCGCCTGGAGCCACCCGACGACCCGCGTCTTCGTGGTCTCCGGCGGTCAGGTGCTCATCGACGAGATGGCCGACGGCACCACCGAACTGCTGATGACGCCCTCCTTCGAGGCCCCGCTCACCGAGGCGCACCGCTACTTCCTGGGCACGGACGACGACGGGGTGAGCTACTTCGCGCTCCAGAAGGACGCGCTTCCCGGCCGGATCGACCAGTCCGCCCGGCCGGCCGGCCTGCGTGAGGCGGGACTGCTGCTGTCGCCGCGTGACGCGGCTCTGATGGTGCACGCGGTCGGCCTGGAGAACTGGCAGCGCACCCACCGCTTCTGCTCCCGCTGCGGCGAGCGCACCGTCATCGCCGCCGCAGGGCACATCCGCCGCTGCCCCGCGTGCGGTGCCGAGCACTACCCGCGCACCGACCCGGCCGTGATCATGGCCGTGACGGACGACGACGACCGCATCCTGCTCGGCCGGCAGGTGCACTGGCCCGAAGGCCGCTTCTCCACGCTCGCGGGCTTCGTCGAGCCCGGCGAGTCGATCGAGCAGTCGGTGCGCCGCGAGGTCTTCGAGGAGGCCGGGGTCACGGTCGGCGAGGTCGAGTACGTGGCCAGTCAGCCCTGGCCGTTCCCCTCCAGCCTCATGCTGGGCTTCCGTGCCCGCGCCACCTCGTCGGAGATCGACGTCGACGGCGAGGAGATCGAGGAAGCCCGCTGGTTCTCCCGGGACGACCTGCGGGCCGCCTTCGAGTCCGGAGAGGTCATGCCTCCCTACGGGATCTCGATCGCGGCGCGCCTGATCGAGCTCTGGTACGGCAAGCCCCTGCCGACCCGGAACGCCCCCTGAGCGTGCCCCGGACATGACGCTGCCCCTCCGGCGAGCTCGCCGGAGGGGCATTGCCGTGCGCGCGTGAGGTCAGGCGGTGAGGGCCTGCTTCACCTGGGCGAGACTCGGGTTCGTCATGACGGCCTCGGCGCCACCGGCGGCGACCACCAGGACCGTCGGAACGGTCTGGTTGCCGCCGTTCGCCTTCTCGACGAACGCCGCGGACTGCGGGTCCTGCTCGATGTTGATCTCGGTGTACGCGATGCCCTCACGGTCCATCTGGCTCTTGAGCCGACGGCAGTAGCCGCACCACGTGGTGCTGTACATCGTCACAGTGCCCTGCATGTCTCATGCGCTCCTTCACGGCTTAGGGTGCGTGGTCGCTGCAAGTGGAACGCTGGTCACCCGGCCACCATTCCCGTAGGGGGTATCGGGGACGCCCACCGGGACGTGATGCTCGCCGCACCCCCGCCGCACCGCAGGTGAGAGGGCTGGGACGGGGGACGGATGTGACGCCGGCGGCATGGCCGAAACATGACCTCGGCACACGCGCCCGAGGTGACACTCGCCGCATTCGTACGACCGCAGCCGTCTCCCTGTGGACAACCGGCTCACCCGTCTCCGCCGACCTGGCAGCATGGCTGTGTGACAGCAGCAACGCACTCCACCCTCTTCCCGCAGGTTCCGGACACGGCCGACGCGGTGCTCGACGGGCTCGACCCCGAGCAGCGCGCGGTCGCCACCGCCCTGCACGGTCCGGTGTGCGTGCTGGCGGGAGCCGGCACGGGCAAGACGCGGGCGATCACCCACCGCATCGCCTACGGGGTACGGGCGGGGATCCTCCAGCCCTCGAGCGTGCTCGCGGTGACCTTCACCAACCGGGCCGCGGGAGAGATGCGCGGACGGTTGCGCCAGCTCGGCGCGGGAGGCGTCCAGGCCCGCACCTTCCACTCCGCCGCGCTGCGCCAGCTCCAGTATTTCTGGCCGAAAGCCGTCGGTGGCCAACTGCCCCGGCTGGTGGACCGCAAGATCCAGCTCGTCGTGGACGCGGCGGCCGCCTGCCATATCCGCCTCGACCGGGGAGAGCTGCGGGACGTCACCGGCGAGATCGAATGGTGCAAGGTCACCCAGACCATCCCCGCCGACTACGCCGCAGCCGCCGCCCGGGCCGGCCGCGAAGCGCCCCGGGATCCGGCCGAGACCGCCAAGATCTACGCGGCGTACGAGGACCTCAAGCGCGACCGCGCGGTCATCGACTTCGAGGACGTCCTGCTGCTCACGGTCGCCATCCTGCAGGACCGGCACGACATCGCCGAGCAGGTCCGCTCCCAGTACCAGCACTTCGTGGTCGACGAGTACCAGGACGTCAGCCCGCTCCAGCAGCGCCTCCTGGAGCTGTGGCTCGGCGAGCGGGACAGTCTCTGCGTGGTGGGCGACGCCAGCCAGACGATCTACTCGTTCACCGGTGCAACCCCGGACCACCTGCTCGACTTCCGCACCCGCCATCCCGGAGCCACCGTCGTCAAGCTCGTCCGTGACTACCGCTCCTCGCCCCAGGTCGTCCACCTGGCCAACGGACTGCTGTCCCAGGCCCGCGGCAGGGCCGCCGAGCACCGTCTCGAACTGATCTCCCAGCGGCCCCCGGGCGCCGAGCCCGTCTACGCCGAGTACACGGACGAGCCCGCCGAGGCCGAGGGTGCCGCCCACCGCATCCGCGACCTCATCGCCTCGGGCGTCCCCGCCGGCGAGATCGCGATCCTGTTCCGTACGAACTCCCAGTCCGAGACCTACGAGCAGGCCCTCGCCGACGCCGGTGTGCCCTATCAGCTCCGTGGCGCCGAGCGGTTCTTCGACCGCCCCGAAGTGCGCAAGGCAGGTGCGGCGTTGCGCGCGGCGGCCCGTTTCGGCGGCAACGACTCGCTGCTCGACGACGTCGTCGATCTGCCCTCGCAGGTCCGGGCGGTGCTGTCGGGCGAGGGCTGGACGAGTATTCCCCCGGCGGGATCCGGCGCGGTCAGAGAGCGCTGGGAGTCGCTGGCCGCCCTGGTGAACCTGGCGCAGGACTTCGCGGCCGCCAAGCCCGGCGCGACGCTCGGCGACATGGTGGCCGAGCTCGACGAACGCGCGAGCGCCCAGCACGCCCCGACCGTCCAGGGCGTCACCCTCGCCTCCCTGCACTCCGCCAAGGGACTGGAGTGGGACGCCGTCTTCCTGGTGGGGGTCGCCGAGGGCATGATGCCGATCACCTACGCAAAGACCGACGAGCAGATCGAGGAGGAGCGTCGCCTGCTCTATGTCGGTGTCACCCGTGCCAGGGAGCGCCTGTTCGTCTCCTGGGCGCTCGCCCGCTCGCCCGGAGGCCGCGCGGGTCGGCGCCCCAGCCGGTTCCTCGACGGGCTGCGTCCCGGTTCCGTCGCCACCGCGGGCGGTCGCGCCGGCGCGGCCCCGGGCGGCATCGAGCGCGGTGCCGCGAGATCCGGCGTCACCGCCGAACGGCGTACGAGCCGCAGCCCGGCGCGCTGTCGGGTCTGCGGCCGCACCCTCACCGACGCCGGTGAGATGAAGCTGATGCGCTGCGACGACTGCCCCTCCGACATGGACGAGGGTCTCTACGAGCGGCTGCGCGAGTGGCGCGCGGTGCAGGCGGAGCGCAGCGGGCAGCCCGCGTTCTGCGTCTTCACCGACAGGACGTTGATGGCGATCGCGGAGACCGCGCCGGACGAGGAGGGCGAACTCGCCCGGATCCCCGGGGTCGGTGTCCGCAAACTCAACCGCTTCGGAGCCGACGTTCTGGCCATCTGCGCAGGTCGTGAGGCAGGGGAGCACGGCGAGGGCAACTGATTCAAACTCGTCGAGAAAATAGTTTGCGCATGCCCCAGCAATCCCCATAGGTTCTTAACCACGGCAGCAGCGGCCTTCTCGAAGGCCCTGGTTCCGTGCTGTACTTAATAACCGTCGGACCGGTTCGCACCGGTCCCCCAAGACGCCGAGAGGAGGCGATTCCAGTGATCAGCATCGACACCAGTTCCATCAACACCGTGAAAATGACCGATCCCTCGGTCGTCGTCTCCATGTGCTCGCTCGGCGTCTCGAACCTGGGCACCGGTCTGTTCGGCATCAGCGCCGTCCGGCCGGCGTCCTCCGTGTCTCTCGTGGGTCTTCCCATTCGTGAGCGCAATGAGCGACCGACGCAGGCACTGGAAGCGGCAGTAGTGACAGAGGCGCATGCCTATGCCTTTGCGGCAGCCGGTGCCGGATCCCTGAAGCAGACGCAGCAGCACCACACGATGTGGGCCTTCCGTGGGCCTGAACCCTGGAGTGATCCAGCCTGATTCACCATCAGGCCGGCGCCTTCAGGGCCGCGGAACCCCACCCGGGATCCGCGGCCCTTCTGTTTGTCCCCGACCGGGGACGGCAGAGCGAAGGGGCCTCGGGACAAGAAAAGAACCCGGTACCAGCCGCCAACCGGCCGACCCCGGCCGGCACGACCAGACGAGGAAGACGAACCGTGCAACTCGAAGCGCACGCCCCGTCCGTACCGCCTTCCGAAACGATCCCCCCGCCCGGCCTCACGGAGGACTCCACCTTGATCCCCCTCACCGCGCTCACCGCGCTCGACGACGCCATCGAGAACCTCGGCGTACCCGTCCCCTGCCGTTCCTACGACCCGGAGGTCTTCTTCGCCGAGTCGCCGGCCGACGTCGAGTACGCCAAGTCTCTCTGCCGCACCTGCCCGCTGATGGAGGCCTGCCTCGCCGGCGCCAAGGAGCGGCGTGAGCCCTGGGGCGTCTGGGGTGGCGAGCTCTTCGTCCAGGGTGTCGTCGTGGCACGCAAGCGGCCGCGTGGCCGCCCGCGCAAGAACCCGGTTGCCGCATGAGCATCCGAGGAACGATCGACCGCCCCCTGACGCACGACCCCAAGAAACAGGCCCCGATGAAGCCGTCCACGAGCGAGCCCGCAGGCTCCGCCACCACAGACTTCGCCACCACCGGCGCGAACGACTCGCGTCAGAACAGGACCCGAGAGATGCAACTCATCCCAGAAGCCCTGGCTCGTGCGCATATGCACGAGCGACTGCACCAGGCCGAGCGGGAACGTCAGGCCGTGCGCCTGGCCGCCGCTCGCCGCATGCAGCGCCGGGCCGAGCGCGCTTCGATGCGAGCCCGGCGCGCGCTGGCCATGGCGGTCATGCAGTAATCGACGCCCAGCGTCGTAGCAGCCGTTGCAGTCGCAGCACACACACAGGCAGGAAGTCGCGGGGGGCGGTCCGAACGGACCGGCCCCCGCGGTGCGTACGCCGCGCGAACCGCGGGCCACGGCGATATCGTCGCCCGGGTGACGAGTCTTCCCGAAGACAGTGACAGCACCGGCCCCGCACCGGAGCCCGACGCGGACGCAGCCGAGAAGATCGTGTGCGCCCAGTGCGGCACCACGGCTGCGGGCCCCCGGCCGACGTGGACCTGCTCCGTCGAGAACGGCACCCGCCACTACTTCTGCGACACCTGCGCCCGCAGCAACCTCAGAGCGATCGAGGGCCGCCTCGACTCGGCCTGGTGGTAGTAACGCCCGACGAGTGCCCCGCCCCGCCGGCCGGGCCCGGGGCGCGGACTCACGCCTCGGCGGCCGACACCTCTTCGCCCAACTCCTCGTCCTCCAGCTCCTCCTCGGGCACGAACCCCGGCAGCCACTGCTCCAGTTCGTCGCGCAGCCGGACCGTCGCGCCGAGCTGGCACAGGACCCCTATGGTGCTGAGGGTCACCCGGTGTATGAGGAGATAGGCGGGCGGCAGGTTCAACTGCCGGCCCAACTGATGGGCGGGGGAGCGCGGGTCGGCGATACGGGCGGCCTGGTTGCGCATCCAGCCCCGGGTGAAGGTGAACTCGTCCGCCTCGGCCGGTTCGATGATCGGCAGGAGGTAGTCCAGGACCGCGTCGGGTTCGAGGTCTATCGACTCCTTGACGAAGCCTTCCTCGCAGAGCAGTTCGTAGACCGACTCGGCGTCGCCGTCCAGGGTCATCCGCAGGGAATCACCGATCGGCTGGGGCAGACCGCCGGGAAGCCGGTCCACCGTGCCGAAGTCCAGGACACCCAGGCGCCAGCCGCCGTCCTCGTCCGGCAGGAGACGGAAGTTGCCGGGGTGCGGATCGGCGTGCAGCAGACCGGTGCGGGCGGGGCCCGAGAAGAGGAAGCGGGCCAGCAACTGGCCGGCACGGTCCCGCTGCTCCGGCGTGCCGTCGTTGATCACCTCCGACAGAGGCACCCCGTCGATCCATTCCGTCACGAGGACCTGATCGCACTGGTGGACCACAGCCGGCACCAGCACGTCGGGGTCGCCTGCGAACTCCTCGGCGTGCGTCGCCTGGGCCTGCGCCTCCAAGCCGTAGTCGAGCTCCTCGGAGACCCGGTCGCGCAGCTCCGCGATGAGCGGCTTGATGTCCATTCCGGGGATCAAGGGCCCCAGAAGCCGGGCGAAGCGGCTGAGTTGGGTCAGGTCGGACAGCAGAGCCTCGCCCGCCCCCGGATACTGCACCTTGACGGCGACTTCCCGGCCGTCGTGCCACACCGCCCGGTGCACCTGGCCGATCGAGGCCGCCGCCGACGGCTTGTCCTCGAACTCCACGAACAGGTCGGCCCAGTCGGCGCCGAGCCGCTTCTCCAGCACGGAGTGGACCGTGCGCGTCGGCATGGGAGGCGCCGCGTCCTGGAGTTTCGTCAGCGCCGCCCGATAGGGGCCCGCGATCTCCTCCGGCAGTGCCGACTCGAACACGGACAGTGCCTGCCCGAACTTCATCGCACCGCCCTTCAGCTCCCCGAGGACCTTGAAGAGCTGCTCGGCCGTGCGCTGCTGGAGCTCGCGGCCCACGATCTCCGCCGACTTCCCGCCGATCCGCTTCCCGAGCCCCCAGGTCGCCCGCCCGGCGAAGCCGATGGGCAGAGCGGCCAGTTTGGCAGTCCGGGTGACTGCCTTCCGGGGAAGATCAGACATGCGCCCTCCAGGTCCCAGCAAGCTGTGCCGCGTTCGGCTGTCGCCCCGCCATTCTCTCGTGTGCTTCGCCGTCCTCGGGGGTTCGCTCACCATTTGTTTTCCTCACGGTGCCGCAGGAGCAGGCGGCGTGTGCCGCGACCGGCGTCGCCCGCCACGCGCAGCCGGGCAGTGACGCCTCCCAGCGGGCCCCCGCGCAGCCGGGCGGATCCCCGTCCAGGAAGGCGAGCGCGTGGCTCGCCGCGAGTCCGGCGACCGCGGCGGCCAGGGCGAGATCGCACGCGCCCACCCGCCGCTGCCGCCCGGAGCGCCACTGCGCGACCAGGCGCGGCCAGGTCGGATCCATGTCGGCGCGCCGCCGGTCCAGGCAGCCCGCGCAGCCGGTGTCGCCGGGCAGGACCAGAGGACCCACTACTCCGGTCGCCTCGACGACCCCCGCGTAGAGATGGGGTGTCCCCGAGGCGATCAGACCCTCGGTCTGCGCGGGGTCCGGCGCGTGGACGGCGAGACCGTCCCGGGGAGCGAGGATGACGAGGGACAGTCCGCGCGTCTCCTCCCCCTTCCCTTCCCTGGTGACAGTGCGGGGCGGTCGGTCCGGGGCGGCCCGGCGCACCGCCCGCCGGGCCGCGTCCTCCCGGCGCTCGCCGACGGACTCGACGGGAAGCCCGCCCGGCGCCACGTCCCACGGCTCCACGCGGCCGAGGTCACGCACGTCGACCTCGCCCACGCCGGCGCCCGCGAGCAGCGCGGCCAGTACGACTCCCACCCGGCCGGCGCCCAGCACCCGTACGCGCAGCCGGCGGCGGGCGGCCAGACGCCCGGCGGCGCCGCCGGGCTCGCGGGCGAGGAGGGAGAGGGAGGCGAGGTCCGACCGCAGCCGGTCCATGACCTCCTTCTTCTCGCGCAGCGCGTCCGCGGCCGGGCCGCCTCCGGTCGAGTCGTCCAGGAGACCGGACCCGGCCAGCCGGTCCACCAGGCCGTCCACATGGCCGTCGGGCAGCCCCATCCCACGTGCCTGCTCACGCAACAGCGGCATTCCGCGTGTCCCGTCGAGCAGTTCGAGGAAGCTGCCGGTCGCCGTGTCCATCGGGCCCAGCACCATCGCGTGCGCCGGTGTCATCCCGAACTGCACGGTGTTGAGATCCCGCCAGCCGCGCCGCAGAGCCGGCTTCACGATCGGATGCATGACCTACCCCCGTAGACCTGTAGTACGTCCCCGTATGTCCGCGGCGCACTCCCGCAGCGCGGACCGAGTGCCAGCATGCCCGTGCCCGCCGGACCCCGCCGAAAGTTGTCCACAGATGGCACCGTTCGTCGTACGAATCAATCGGGCAGGGCGCGGATCGGCATCGAACCGTCCCGGGGGCGGGACTTTCGCCATGCGCAGCAGGTAACGTCGGGGCGTGCCCGCCGACCCACCGCACAGCGTCGCGACATCTCAGCGCAGCACGACGAGCCCGCCGCCGAGCGGTTCGGGGGCGAGCGCGATCGAGGTCCGCAGGAGTGCCCGACGGCGCAGAACGGTCTCCGCATACCGCGAGGGCGACCGCACCGTCGTACTCATCCCCGCCCGGATGTCCGAGGCGGAGGAGAAGCGCTGGGTGACCGTCATGCTCGACAAACTGGCGGCCCAGGAGAGCAGGCGTGTGCTCGGCGACAGCGAGCTGGCCGAACGCGCCGAGCGGCTGTCGGCCCACTATTTCGACGGTCGGGCGCGGCCGTCGTCGGTGCGCTGGGTCACCAACCAGAACACCCGCTGGGGCTCCTGCACCCCCGCCGAGGGCAGCATCCGTCTGTCGCACCGGCTGCAGGGCATGCCCGAGTACGTCGTCGACTACGTCCTCCTCCACGAGCTCGCCCATCTGCTGGTGCCCGGCCACGGGCCCCGTTTCTGGCGGCTTCTGGAGGCCTATCCGCGCACCGAGCGTGCCCGCGGCTACCTCGAAGGCGTCGTCGCCGCGGACCGGCTGCCCCACCTCCCGGCGGCACGCGACGAGTAGCGGGGCGAATCGTCCCGCCGGGAGTGCGATTGTGTACCGGGTCTGCACCGGCTTCGTCCACTTCCGGACTTTGCCGTTAGCCTGACGCGACGCACTCGTATTCGGGATGGGGGACGGTCGTTACGCATGGCCAGGGAATTCCAACGCGGCCACAAGGCCAAGATCAGTGACCTCACCGCGGGCACGGATCTGTACGTAGGTGTGCAGATCACCGGCCCCGGACTCACCTTCGACATCAGCTGCTTCGGCCTGGACGCCGACGAGCGGCTGTCGGACGACCGGTACTTCATCTTCTTCAACCAGCCGAAGTCCCCCGAGGAGTCCATTCAGCTCCTCGGCGCGCAGTCGGGTGACACGGAGTCCTTCCGGGTCACCCTCGACCGGATTCCCGCACAGATCCAGAAGCTGTCGTTCACGGCGACGATCGACGGCGCCGGACAGATGTCGCAGATCGCACCCGGATACGTGCGCGTCGTCGCAGGCGGCGAGGAGGTGGCCCGGTACGCGTTCAGCGGTGCCGAGTTCTCCACCGAACGCGCCGTGATGCTGGGCGACTTCTACCTCAAGGACGTCTGGCGCTTCGCGGCGGTGGGACAGGGCTTCGACGGCGGCCTCGACGCGCTGCTGAAGAACTTCGGCGGCGAGGTCGCCGAGGAGGAGCCGGCCGCCGCCCCGCAGTCGCAGCCGCAGCCCGGCGCGGCTCCGTCGTTCGCCCCGCCCACGTTCGGCGCGCCGCCGGCGCCCGCTCCCGCGCCTCCTGCTCCGGCGCCCGCGCAGGGCTTCGCGCCGCCCCCCGGTGGCGCGCCGCACCCTCCCACGCCCGCCCCCGCGCCCTCGATGCACGGCGCGCCGACGATCGTGGCGCCGCTGCACACCCCGCCGGGCGGCACCGTTCCGCCGCCGGGCCCCGCGCCCTACGGGCAGCCGCCCGGTCCGCCGCCCGGCTACGGCCAGCAGCCGCCCGGCCAGACGGCCCAGATGCCCCCCGGCTACGGCCAGCAGGCACCGACCGCTCCTCCCGGATACGGTCAGCAGCCCCCGACGGCGCCCCCCGGCTACGGCCAGCAGCCGCCCTACGGCCAGATCCCGGGCCAGGCACCCGGGCAGTACCCGGGCCAGCCCGGCGCCCCGTCCCCCTACGGCGCACCCCAGGGCGCTCCGCAGGGCGGGGCTGGTGTGACCGCCGCGCTGAGTGCCTTCAAGGAGACGCCCACCGGCCAGCGGTGGACTCCGCAGAACAAGAAGCTCATCCGCGTCGACCTCGGTATCGGCGGCCAGCCCGTACTGGCCCGTCAGGGCAGCATGGTGCTGTACCAGGGCAAGGTCGACTTCAGCTACAAGGGCGCCGGGTTCGCCGGCCGGCTCGTGGGCAACGCCACCGGCCAGGAGATGCAGCTCATGCGCTGCACCGGCCAGGGCCAGGTGTTCTTCGCCGAGAACGCCACCCATGTGCACCCCATCGAGCTCCAGGGAGACGCGATCTGCGTCTCCGCGGAGAACGTCCTCGCCTTCGACGAGTCCCTCCAGTACGAGGTCCGTCGCATCGAGGGGCACGGCATCCCCGGGGGCGCGCTGTTCACGATGCAGTTCCAGGGCACGGGCACCATCGTCGTCAAGACGCACGGCGCGCCCGTCGTCCTGCCGGTGACGCCCACGACATTCGCCGACTGCAACGCCGTCGTCGCCTGGTCCGCCGCCGCGCAGGTCATCGTCTCCAGCCAGGTGAGGATGCGCCGGAACGCCTACGCCGGTGACACGGGCGAGAGCGTGAACCTCCAGTTCCGTGCCGCGCCCGGCAATTTCGTCGTCGTCCAGCCGTACGAGGTCTGAGGGAGCCCGTCATGAACCAGCCACTCGCGGGCTTCGCCCCTGCACCCGTCACCGCGCGCATGGAGAACCACGGCAATCACATGCTGAAGGTCGCCATGCAGACCGGAAACGACCTCCTCGCGCGCGTGGGGTCGATGGTCGCCTACGAAGGGTTCGTCCAGTACGAGCCCAACCCGCCCGCCGTGCGCCAGATCGCCCGTGACTGGATGACCGGCGAGGGCGCGCCCCTCATGAAGTGCTCCGGCGACGGGCTGCTCTACCTCGCCGACTACGGGGCGAACGTCGTCGTCATCAACCTCAACGGTGACGCGATCTCCGTCAACGCGACCAATCTGCTCGCCTTCGACGCCCACCTCACCTGGGGGGTCGAGCGGGTCAAGGGGCTCGCCAAGTTCGCCGGACAGGGTCTGTGGAACACCAAGATCTCCGGCCAGGGCTGGGTGGCGCTGACCTCCCGCGGCAAGCCGATCGTCGTCGACTGCGGCGGCGGTGAGGACGAGACGTACGTCGACCCGGACGCGCTCGTCGCCTGGTCCCCGAACCTCAAGGTGAAGGGCAAGCGCAGCTTCAAGGCACAGTCGCTCATCGGACGCGGCAGCGGCGAGGCGTTCCAGATGGCGTTCTCCGGGCAGGGCATCGTCGTCGTCCAGCCCAGCGAGGACAGCACCGACCGCCTCCGAGTCCGGGGCTGAGGGGGAGCAGGACATCATGCAGAGCCCGCTTTTCGGCTACAACGAGCAGCAGACCCAGGACCGCTACAGCCTGCAGAACTCGCAGATGCTGCGCATCGTCCTGGAGGGTCACGACGACATCCTCGCCCGCAAGGGCACCATGGTCGCGTACCAGGGTCTCGTCGAGTTCGACGCCGAGTACCAGAACAACAGCCAGCACCGCGCGCGTGCGTACACCGGTGAGGGCCTCGACCTGATGCGCTGCCACGGGCAGGGCACGGTCTACCTCGCCAACCTCGGCCAGCACGTGCACATCCTCGACGTCGACCAGGACGGCCTGACCGTCGACAGCAGCTATGTGCTGGCGATGGACTCCGGGCTGCACCACGAGGTCATCGCCGTGGACAGCCAGTACGGCATCTCCGGTTCCGGCAAGTACCAGCTCAACATCACCGGCCGCGGCAAGGTCGCGCTGGTGACCTCCGGAGTGCCGCTGATGATGCAGGTCACCCCGGACAAGTACGTCAACTGCGACGCCGACGCGATCGTCGCGTGGTCGACCGGCCTGAGGGTGCAGATGCAGGCCCAGACGCACTCCTCGGGTGTGTGGCGGCGCCGGGGCAACACCGGTGAGGGCTGGGAGCTCAGTTTCATGGGCAGCGGTTACGCGCTCGTGCAGCCCAGTGAACTGCTGCCGCCGCAGAACGCGGTGATCGGCCAGGGGCTGCGTGCCCAGTACGGCATGGGGCAGCAGGGCGTCCAGGCGCAGAACCAGGGCAACGCCTGGAGCTGACCCTTCCGCCCTGACATCTGGGGCGGACCGTTCCGCCACGACGTCGGGGCGGACCGTTTCGCCCTACGGGCTTCGACGGTTCGGTGAGCAGCGGTAAGGGGCGGTCGCCATTGGCGGTCGCCCCTTACCTGTCACTGGCCTCTCGCACGTCGCCGGCCTTCTTCACCTCGGTGGTCCTCGCGCCGGTCACAGCCGGGCGCGGGTCGCCTCCAGGAGTCGTACGACCGATTCGTCGGCCGCCTCGGCGACCTCGTCGTACGCGAACCACCGCAGGTCGATGGACTCGTCGCTGATCGCCTCGACGGCGTCGGCCGGGGCGAGGGCCGCGTACTGGACGTCCAGGTGCCAGTGGCACGGCGCCGGGATGGCGTGCCGGTCCAGCATCACGGGACCGCCCGGCAGCAGGGTCAGGCCCGTGATGCCCGACTCCTCGGCCGCCTCGCGCAGGGCGGCCTCGGCCAGGGTCGCGTCGCCCGGCTCGCAGTGCCCGCCCATCTGCAGCCACATCCGGAGCTTGCGGTGCAGCGTCAGCAGGACGCGGCCGCGCGACGGATCGATCACCAGGGCGCTCGCCGTGATGTGCCCGGCGTCGCAAGCCTTCCACATCCCGTCCGCATGCTCGGACAGATGGTCCAGATAGACCTGGCGCAGCTCGTCCTGGTCCTCGTGGCTCTTCAGCACGAGGACCGCGTCGTCGTGCAGGCTCACTCGGCGCCGTCGCCCTTGTCGGAGTCCCTGGAGTCCTTGGAGTCCTTGGAGTCGTCGGAGGCGTCAGAGGCGTCGTGCTTCTTCAGGTCCGGCTTCTCGGCGGTGCCGCTCGCGGCCTCGCCGAGCATCTTGTCGAGCTCCGAGAAGTCCATGTGCTCGCGGTGCACGAAGCCGTCCGGGTCGTCCAGGTCGGACGCCGTCGGCAGCATGTCCGGGTGGGCCCACAGGCCGTCCCGGCCGTCCACACCGCGCGCGTCGGTGAGCGAGGCCCACAGGCGCGAGGCGTCGCGGAGCCGGCGGGGGCGCAGCTGGAGACCGATCAGCGTGGCGAACGTCTGCTCGGCGGGACCGCCCGTGGCGCGGCGGCGGCGCAGCGTCTCGCGCAGCGCGTCGGCCGACGAGAGCCGCGGCTTGGCCGCCGAGTGGACGACCGCGTCCACCCATCCCTCGACCAGCGCGAGCGCCGTCTCCAGGCGGGCCAGCGCCGCCTTCTGCTCCGGCGTGTCCTCCGGCTGGAACATGCCCTGCTGGAGCGCCTGCTGCAGTTCCTCGGGGTTCTGCGGGTCGAACTGGCCGACCACGTCCTCCAGCTTCGCGGTGTCGACCTTGATCCCGCGCGCGTATCCCTCGACAGCGCCGAACAGGTGAGAGCGCAGCCACGGCACGTGCGCGAAGAGGCGCTGGTGGGCGGCCTCGCGCAGCGCGAGGTAGAGCCGCACCTCCTCCTGGGGGACGCTCAGGTCCTTGCCGAACGACTCGATGTTCAGCGGCAGCAGCGCGGCCTTGCCGACCGGGCCGAGCGGCAGACCGATGTCGGTCGAGCCGACGACCTCGCCCGCGAGCACACCGACGGCCTGGCCGATCTGCGTACCGAACATGGCGCCGCCCATGGAGCGCATCATGCCGATCAGCGGGCCCGCCATGGCCTGCATCTCCTCGGGCAGCACATCGCCCATGGCCGCGCCGACCCGCTCGGCGACCGGGTCGACGAGTTCCTTCCACACCGGCAGGGTCGCCTCGACCCACTCCGCCCGGCTCCAGGCCAGCGCGGAGGCGGCACCGGACGGCAGGGACGTCGCGTCGTCGAGCCACAGATCGGCCAGCCGGACGGCCTCCTCGACCGCGAGCCGCTCGGACTGTCCGACGCTCGCGTCCTTGGTGCCGTCCGAGGTGCCCTGGGCGACCGTCTGCCGGGCGATCTGCTTGGCCATGTCCCAATTCACCGGGCCGCCCTCGTACGAGAGCATCTGGCCCAGTTGCTGGAACGCGGCGCCCAGGTCGTTGGGGTTCATCGAACCGAACATCGCTGCGAGCGGATTGTCGGCTCCGGGGCCGCCGGCTCCGGGCGGCCCGAAACCGAACGGTCCCTGACCACCGCCGCTCTGCTGGTCCTTCTTCTTGCCCTCGTCGCCGTTGTCCGGCTCCTCCGGCGGAAGGCCGAATCCGAATGGGGTGTCACTCACGGGATTCCTCGGCTGGTAAGGCCGCCGGTTCGTGCCGACGGCGGCTGCCCACAACACCACCCAGCGTAGACACCTGAACCCGATCGGGCCTCGGTGCTTCGCCGACTCGTCGCCTGCGGCAGGATGGATGCCACCTGGTAGGGACGCGTCACACGCGTCCATTACTGAAGACAACCGCTGGAGACGCCCGGTGAGTTCCCCAGATCCTCAGGTTCGCGCAGCGCGAAACCACTCAACCAGCCCAGCTTCGCGCGGCCCCGTCGTCGCGGTCACCGGCGCGGCGGCCGGTGTGGGCGCGCTGCTCACCGAGCGGCTGGCCGCCAGCGAGGAGATCCGGCAGGTCGTCGCCATCGACGAGCGGCGCGGCGACTGCGCCGACGCCCAGTGGCACATCCTGGACGTCCGGGACCCGGCGATCGCCGAGAAGCTGCGCGGAGCGGACGTCGTGGTCCATCTGGCGCTCGACCTCGACCTGGAGACGGACGCGGCGGCCCGGACGGCGTACAACGTCCGCGGGACGCAGACCGTGCTCACCGCCGCCGCGGCGGCCGGGGTCCACCGGGTCGTGCTGTGCACGTCCGCGATGGTCTACGGGGCGCTGCCCGACAACGAGCTGCCCCTGTCCGAGGACGCCGAGCTGCGGGCGACGGCCGAGGCGACGGGCGTCGGCGACCTGCTGGAGATCGAGCGGCTCGCGCGCCGCGCGCCGCGGGCGCACCCCGGGCTGAACGTGACCGTCGTGCGGCCCGCGGTACTCGTCGGCGGCGGCACGGACACCGCCCTGACCAGGTATTTCGAGTCTCCCCGACTGCTCGTGGTGGCGGGGTCGAGGCCCGCCTGGCAGTTCTGTCACGTCGAGGACCTGTGCGCCGCGCTGGAGTACGCCGTCGTCGAGAAGGTCGAGGGCGAGCTGGCCGTCGGGTGCGACGGGTGGCTGGAGCAGGAGGAGGTGGAGGAGCTGAGTGGGATCCGGCGGATGGAACTGCCGTCCGCGGTCGCGCTGGGCGCCGCCGCGCGGCTCCACCGGATCGGGCTCACCCCGTCGCCCGCCGGGGACCTCGCCTACACGATGTACCCCTGGGTGGTGAGCGGGAGCCGCTTGCACGATGCCGGATGGCGGCCGCGCTGGACCAACGAGGAGGTCCTGGCGGAGCTGCTGGAGGAGGTCGCGGGGCGGCACACGGTGGCCGGCCGGCGGCTCGGCCGCAAGGACGCGACCGCGGCGGGCGCGGCGGGCGCGACGGTGGCCCTGCTGGGCGCGGCCGCGGTGGTCCGCCGGGCCCGGAAGGCCCGGCGCAGGTTCTGACACCGGCGCCGCACCACTGCGCCGACGGAGTGAACGGCGCCGGGGCGACGATCCCGGCGGGGGAGTACCGGGCCGGCCGACCGGGCGCCGGGCCGGCCGCCGCCTTGTCGAACCGGGCCGTGCCGCGCTGAACCCACGCCGTGCGCCGCCGCGCTGAACCATGCCGTGCCGTGCGCCGCCGCGCCGCGCCGAACCGGGCCGTGCCGGGCGCCGCCGCGCTGAACCGCGCCGTGCCGTGCCGAACCGTGCCGTGCCGAACCGTGCCGTGCCGCGCCGTGCGCCGCCGCGTTGAACCGGGCCGTGCCGAACCGAGGCCGCGCCGAACCGGGCCGCGCTGTGCGGCCCCGGGCCGCGCCGCGCATCGCCAAGCCTTGGTGTGACCCGAGGCCGGAGCGCAGGCCTCGCCCGTTCCCGCCCGTCCCGCCGTCCCGTACAGCCGTTCCCCGGGCCCGGATGGCCGAAGGCGTACTGGACGAGGCTCCGAGTGGGGCGCGTGCGTGCCGGGGGAAAGGTGTATTCCTCGGGGCCGGCGGGGTGCGGCACGATGGGGGTATGGCACCTACCTATGACCACCCCGGTGAGCGGGCCGCGCAGGACCCGATCCGGCTGCTCGCGATCCGCGACGAACCGCTCTCCCTGGACGAGGTCTTCAAGGCGGTCGGGGACGACGCCGCCGGGGGGACCGCGTTGTTCGTGGGGACCGTGCGGAATCACGACGGGGGCGCCGACGTCGACGAGCTCGGGTACTCGTCCCACCCCACCGCCGAGGCGGAGATGCGCCGCGTGGCGGAGAAGGTGGCCGCCGCCCATCCGGTGCGGGCGTTGGCCGCCGTTCACCGGGTGGGCGACCTGCGTGTCGGGGACCTGGCCGTGATCGTCGCCGTGTCGTGCCCGCACCGGAGCGAGGCCTTCGAGGCCTGCCGCATGCTCATCGACGACCTCAAGCACGAGGTGCCGATCTGGAAGCACCAGAGGTTCTCCGACGGCACCCAGGAATGGGTCGGCGCCTGCTGAGACCGGCCGGATTCTCCGGGCACCCGGCACCCATGGGGCCGGGGTCGACCCGATACCGCCGTCCGGTTGCGTAACCGGGGCCCTGCCGTGAGCGTTGACACTGCGGATGGTTAATCTGCTGATCAGTCAGTTGCGGTCGCTCATGGGGTTGGGAGGTCGACATGGCGGCGCTTGCCTGGTTGCTGATTCCGCTGATGGCCGCGATCGGTGCCGGTCTGTGGGGCAGTTGGGCCGGCCGGAATCGCAAAGCCGCGGGAGACGGTGTCGAGCTCGCCGGATACACGCGCTTCCGTGAGGCCATGGAGCGGACCGGCGTACGGGAGAAGTCCCACTCCGACGCGGTCTGAGGTCCACGGTCCGTACCGCGCGCGCGGAGGCGACACGTCCGGGCGTTCGAGGGATCCGTTCGAGGCACCGGGCCGCGGGCCCCGTCCGTAGGGAGCCCGCCCGGGCGGTCCGGAGCCGTGCGGAACATGGCGCGGCAACGCCCGGAACACGGTATTCGCGCCGTTCGGGCGTGTTTCGGGGCCACCACGTACGGACGGCCCGGACGGTGCGCTTACACCACCGTCCCGTACTGTCGTTCCATGCCACGCCGCACCGCGACGATGCTCGCCTCCACTCTGATCCTGATCGCGCTCCTGTGCGCGGGAGTGTTCATCAAAGTGCCGTACTCGGAGATGTCACCGGGTCCCACGGTGAACACACTGGGTGACCACGACGGCGAGCCGGTGCTGCAGATCTCCGGCCGCAAGACGTACCCGACGACCGGGAACCTGAACATGACCACGGTCCGGGTCACGAGCGCCGACTACAACATGAACCTCGTCGAGGCCGTGTACGGATGGCTGGCGCACGACAGCAAGATCGTGCCGCACGACACGCTCTACCCGGACGGCAAGACCGAGCAGGAGTCGACGCAGGAGAACGCCGAGGAGTTCAGCCAGTCCCAGGAGAGCGCCAAGGTGTCCGCCCTGAAGGAGCTGGGCATCCCCGTGAAGTCCTGGGTGATCGTCTCCACCGTCGTCAAGGACTCTCCGGCCGAGGGACGGCTCCACGCCGGTGACGTCATCAAGGCCGTCGACGGTGCGGCCGTGAAGGCGCCGGACGACGTCGCGAAGCTCGTCACCAAGCACAAGCCGGGCGAGAAGGTCGTGTTCACGATCGTGCCCGCCAAGGAGCAGGCCGCCGCCACGAAGGAGCACACGACGGCGACGGCGACCAAGAATGTGACGATCACCACGGTCAAGTCCGACGACGACGGCACCGACCGTGCCGTCGTCGGGATCTCGGCCGGGACCGACCACACGTTCCCGTTCACGATCGACATCAAGCTCGCCGACGTCGGCGGTCCGAGCGCGGGTCTGATGTTCTCCCTCGGCATCGTGGACAAGCTCACCCCGGGGAACCTCACCGGAGGCAGGTTCGTGGCCGGCACGGGCACCATCGACGACAACGGCAAGGTCGGCCCGATCGGCGGCATCGACATGAAGACGGTCGGCGCCCGCAACAAGGGTGCCCAGTACTTCCTGACGCCCAAGGACAACTGCGCCGAGGCCGCCAAGGACACCCCCGACGGGCTCAGGCTCGTCAAGGTCGACACCATCGACGACGCGATGAAGGCCCTCAAGGACATCGGCGCGGGCCGGACCTCCGACCTGCCCAAGTGCTCCACCAAGGGCTGAGGGACACCGCTCCTCCGTGGCCGGTCAGTCCGCGAACGTCGCCGACAGCGCCTCCGCGAGGCCCGGTACGAGGCCCGCGCCCGTGAGCACCTCGGTCGCCGCGTCCTTCTCGCGCAGCCGCAGTGCCGAGTCGCGGGTGCCGTCGCGCAGGACACCGACCGTCATGCGCACCTCCTGGCGGTCCGGGTGCGCGGCGACCCACTGGGTGAGCTTCTTGCCGCTCAGACCCTCCGGGACCGAACCCTCCGCGGACGGCGGCAGCATCAGCCGCTCGACGGTGAGGGCGCAGCCGACGACGGCGTCGGGCCAGGCGATGGTGCCGAGGAACTCGTCCAGCGGCTTGCCGGCAGGGATCTCCTCCTGCTCGACGGGGGTGAGACCGGTGGTCTCCTGCTCCTGCTCCAGGCCGAGCTGAGCGGCGAGGCCGGGTTCCTGGGACCGCAGCCGTGCGGTGTCTACGAGGGCGAAGAGGCGGGCGGGCTGGTCCCAGCCGAGGCCGGAGGTGTACTCGTCGATCTCGAGTACGGCCCGGGTCAGGGGGCTCGCTGCCATGGGTGTGTTGGACATGGTCACAATCCTGCCTCGTTCGTGACCTGAATCGGGAACCGAGTAAAGCGTGAGTAAGTTGCATAGATGAGGCTCCTCGATCACGGAGCCTTGCTGACGGTCCACCGACATGGGGGCCTGACGGATTCGACAGCGACTTCGAGGTGCGCACCTTGGCTTTCCAGATGCCGGACCGCGGCGGAGGCCCGACGGGGCCGCGGATCAGAGTGGGCCGGCCGTCCCGGCGTGTCCGGACCCTGCTCATGACACTGGGCGTGCTGGCTGTGCTGGCCATGGCCTTCGTCATGTTCGCGGGGTTCTGGACCGACTGGCTGTGGTACCGCTCGGTCCACTATTCGTCGGTCTTCACCACCACACTGTGGACCAAGATCGGGCTCTTCTTCGTCTTCGGTCTGCTGATGGCGGCCGCGGTGGGGTTCAACATCTGGCTGGCGCACAGGCTGCGCCCGCCGCTGAGCGCCATGTCGATGGAGCAGCAGAGCCTCGACCGGTACCGCATGGGCATCGCGCCCTACAAGCGCTGGCTGCTGCTCGCGATCACGTCCCTGGTGGGGCTGATCGCCGGCGCGTCCGCCTCGGGCCAGTGGCGCACGTGGCTGATGTGGGTGAACGGAGTCCCCTTCCACCAGAAGGACCCCCAGTTCCACCTCGACGTCTCGTTCTACGCCTTCGACCTGCCCTGGTACCGCTTCCTGCTCGGTTTCGGCTTCGCCGCCGCCGTGCTCTCGCTGATCGCCGCCGCGCTCACGCACTACCTGTACGGCGGTCTGCGGATCACCAGCCCCGGAGCGCGTGCCACGGCCGCGGCCACCGGACACCTCTCGGTGCTCCTCGGTGTCTTCGTCGCCCTGAAGGCGGTCGCCTACTGGCTCGACCGGTACGGGCTCGCCGTGAAGTCCAGCGACTTCAAGGCGACCGGCAACTGGACGGGTCTGCGATACGTCGACGCGAACGCGTATCTGCCCGCCAAGACGATCCTGTTCTGCATCGCCGTCATCTGCGCGCTGCTCTTCTTCGCGACGCTGTGGCGGCGCACCTGGCAGCTCCCGGTGATCGGCTTCGGCCTCATGGTGCTGTCCGCCGTCCTCATCGGCGGCCTGTACCCCGCGATAGTCCAGAAGTTCCAGGTCGAGCCCAACGAGCAGGCCAAGGAAGCGCCGTACGTCGAGAAGAACCTCAAGGCGACCCGCGACGCGTACGGGATCGCCGGCACCGACGTGCAGGACTACGCCGGGGCGAGCGACACCAAGGACAAGGCCGAACTCCGTGACGACGCCGACACCGTCGCGAGCATCCGCCTGATGGACCCGAACATCGTGTCGCCGACCTTCCAGCAGCTCCAGCAGGTGCGGAACTACTACGCCTTCCCGTCGAACCTGGACGTCGACCGGTACAGCACGGACGGCAAGGAGCAGGACACCGTCCTCGGTCTGCGCGAGCTGAACCTCGCGGGTATCCCGAAGAACAACTGGATCAACGACCACTTCCGTTACACGCACGGATACGGCGTCGTCGCGGCCAAGGGCACCACGGCCGACAGCGAGGGCCGCCCGGTCTTCACCGAGTACAACCTGCCGTCCAAGGGCGACCTCGGCTCGTACGAGCAGCAGGTCTACTACGGCGAGAAGACCACCCAGTACTCGATCGTCGGCGGTCCCCAGAAGGAGATCGACTACTCCGACGACAACGGTGAGAAGACCACCAGCTACAAGGGCAAGAGCGGGGTCAGCCTGGCGAGCCCGGTCAACCGGGCCGCCTACGCGGTGGCGTTCGGCGAGCCGCAGATCCTGTACTCGGGCGCGATCGGCGAGGGTTCGCGGATCCTCTACAACCGCACGCCCAAGGAGCGGGTCGAGGCGGTCGCCCCCTGGCTGACCATCGACGGCGACGCCTACCCGGCGGTCGTCGACGGGAAGATCCAGTGGATCGTCGACGCGTACACCACCACCAACGGCTATCCGTACGCCTCGCGCACCACGCTCGGCGACACCACGGCGGACTCGCTGACGGCGGCCAACGACCAGCGCGCGGTGGTGGCCCAGCAGAACCAGGTCAACTACATCCGCAACTCGGTGAAGGCGACCGTCGACGCGTACACCGGCGCGGTCAAGCTCTACCAGTGGGACACCGAGGACCCGGTCCTGAAGACCTGGATGAAGGCGTTCCCGGACACGGTGAAGTCGAGGGAGTCGATCTCGCCGGAGCTGATGGCCCATCTGCGGTACCCGCAGGACCTGTTCAAGGTCCAGCGCGAACTCCTCACCCGCTACCACGTGAAGGACGCCCAGACGTTCCTGAGCGGCAGCGAGGTGTGGCAGGTCCCGGACGACCCGACCAACAAGTCGGGCAGCGCGGTGCCTCCGTACTACCTGAGCATGAAGCTGCCGGGACAGTCGTCCCAGGCGTTCTCGCTGACGACGACGATGACACCGAACGGCCGGGACAACCTGAGCGCGTTCGTGTCGGTCAACGCCGAGGCGGGGACACCCGGTTACGGCAAGATCAGCGTTCTGAAACTGCCGACCGGCAGAACGGTCGACGGACCCAAGCGGGTACAGAGCCAGTTCAACTCCGAACCGTCCATCGCCGAGTCCATCAGGCTCCTCAGAGGTGGCGACTCGGAAGTCGAGTACGGCAACCTGCTGACCGTGCCGCTCGACGGCGGACTGCTCTACGTGGAACCGGTCTACGTCCGTGGCGGCGACCTCAAGTACCCGCTGCTGCGCAAGGTGTTGGTGACCTACGGAGGCAGCACCGCCTTCGAGAACACCCTGGGCCAGGCGCTCAACAAGGTGTTCGGGGCGGAGAGTTCGACCGCGCCACCGGAAGAGAGCACCACGAAACCGCCCACGTCGAGCAACCCGACGGTCCAGGCCGCGCTCAACGACGCCCAGAAGGCCTTCGACCAGGGCCAGGAAGCCCTCAAGAAGGGCGACTGGAAGGCGTACGGCGAGGCGCAGAAGGACCTCGAGGACGCGCTGAAGCGGGCCGAGGACGCACAGGCCAAGGCGGACAAGACCGCCGGCGGTTCCGGTGCGGACAAGTCGGCCGACAAGAGCACGGACAAGGGCGGCAGTCCCAGCGCCAGCCCCAGTCCGAGCGGCAGCCCGAGCAGTGAGAAGAGCTCGGGAAGCGGCTGATCAGAGGCCGTCCCGCGCCGTGGTACGGTTGAGTCACAACGGCGCGGGGTGGAGCAGCTCGGTAGCTCGCTGGGCTCATAACCCAGAGGTCGCAGGTTCAAATCCTGTCCCCGCTACTCAAGTCGTATGGGGGCGGGGCGCTTAAAGATGAGGGGGGGCGCGGGGGGGGGGCGCCCC